>JBFZDU010000412.1:0-16356 GCA_041307205.1 Gammaproteobacteria bacterium
GCGGTCGCCCTCCACTGGACCATGGGCAATCTCTACAACGTGCGGCCCGGCGACGTGTACTGGGCGGCATCGGATGTGGGCTGGGTGGTCGGCCACAGTTACATCGTCTACGGCCCGTTGCTGCGCGGCTGCACCACCCTGATGTACGAGGGAAAGCCGGTCGGCACCCCTGACCCGGGCGCCTTCTGGCGGGTGATCAGCGAGCACCGGGTGCGAGTGCTGTTCACCGCACCCACTGCCTTTCGCGCCATCAAGAAGGAGGACCCCAGCGGCGCTTACCTGCAGCAATACGACCTGTCCTGCATGGACACCCTGTTCCTGGCCGGCGAGCGGTGCGATCCCGACACCCTGCACTGGGCGCGCACCCAGCTCGGCAAGCCGGTCATAGATCACTGGTGGCAGACCGAGACGGGCTGGGGCATTGCCGCCAACCCCATGGGCGTAGAGCCCCTGCCGATCAAACCCGGCTCGCCGACCGTGGCCATGCCGGGCTATGACGTGCGCGTACTCGACGAGAGTGGGGCCGAGGTGCCGCCGGGCGACATGGGCAACATCGTGCTCAAGCTGCCATTGCCGCCGGCCTGTCTGCCAACCCTGTGGAACAACGACGAGCGCTTCGTCAGCGCCTACCTCGCGAAGTATCCCGGCTACTACCTGACCGGCGACGCCGGCTACAAGGACACCGACGGCTACCTGTGGATCATGAGCCGCACTGATGACGTCATCAACGTCGCCGGGCACCGCCTGTCGACCGGCCAGATGGAAGAAGTCCTGGCCGGTCACCCGGACGTCGCCGAGTGCGCCGTGATCGGCGTGGCGGACGCGCTCAAGGGCCAGATGCCGCTGGGACTGGTGGTGCTCAAGGCCGGAGTGGACCGCCCCGAGCCGGAGGTGGTCAGGGAGCTGGTGCAGCGCGTGCGTGACCAGATCGGCCCGGTGGCCGCTTTCAAAATGGCCAAGATCGTCAAGCGTCTGCCCAAGACCCGGTCGGGCAAGATTCTGCGCGGGACCATGGTGAAGATCGCCGATGGCGAGGCGTGGAACATGCCGGCGACCATCGACGACCCCGCGATTCTGGAGGAGATCGGCGCGGCGCTGCACAGCCTCGGTTACGCGAACTAGACACTACAACAACGCCCCGGGGATGCGCCGCAGCAGGGCATGCAAGTGACGGGCGCCCGGCGCCCACCTAGCCACCGACTTGGGAGACTGACCATGACCAGCCTGACTGACAGCAAGACCGACCCCGGCACGGATGCGACCGCCAGCACGGTACCTGAGATCGTCCCCGGGGCTGCGCAGCTAGCGTCGGATCCGGCGACCCGGAGCGTGATCGGGGTATGCCGCTCGCGCCGGGGTGCCGCCATGGTGCGGCGGCAGGTCCCACGCTGACCTTAGGATCGGCGACAGGTTTCTGGCCGAGGCCCATCGATTGGCCTTGACCCTGGCACAGCAGAAGTCGGCGGTGACCATCGCCGACCGGGTGTTCGAGCGGCTCCGCTTGGCGATCGAGCAGGGCGAGATTCCGCCCGGGGGCAAGATCAGCGAGCCGGAACTGGCGCGTGCCTACGGCATCAGTCGCGGACCGCTGCGCGAGGCAATCGGGCGCCTGGAGTCCTGCGGCCTGGTGGTGCGGCGGGCCAACGTCGGCGCCCGCGTGGTGCGATTGTCGAGCGGGCAGCTACTGGAGATCTACCAGGTGCGCGAGGCGCTGGAAGGCATGGCGGCGCGCCTGGCCGCGACGCGCATGAGCGAGGCCGAGATTGTCGAACTGCGTGCCCTGCTGTCCGGGCACGGCGAGCAGATCGCCCGCGACGACGGGCACGCGTATTTCCAGCAGCAAGGCGACCTGGATTTTCATTACCGGATCGTTCAGGGCAGTAATAACGGCCGCTTGATCGAGCTGTTGTGCAATGACCTGTATCACCTGGTGCGGCTGTACCGCTACCAGTTCGGCATGCAGAGCCGCCGTGCGCCGCTTGCCTTCGAGGAGCACGGGCACATCGTCGCCGCCATCGAGCGGCGCGACGGCGAGCTGGCGGAGCTGCTGATGCGCCACCATATCCGTGCCTCGCGCGAGAATGTGGAGCGAATGTTGGCGGAGCAGCGGCCGGTTGGCAGCGGCCAGCCACCAGCCACCAGCCGTTTGTAGGCGGCGTGGCCGGAGGAGATCGGCTGACGTATCCCGCGCCTTTTTTGTCCTGGCAGCTGGCGGCTGGATGCTGACGGCGCCCAATGATTCGGAGCAAATAGCCATGCCTGCAACCCAATCCCCCGGCGCCCGCTTTCGTGTCGCCGTCGCCGCCGAACAGCCCCTGCAGTGCGTCGGCGCCATCAATGCCTACCATGCCCGACTGGCGGAGGCCTCGGGCTTCAGGTCCCTGTATATCTCCGGCGGCGGGGTGGCGGCGGGTTCCTGCGGCATACCCGACCTCGGCATCACCACCATGGAAGATGTGCTGGTCGACCTGCGACGCATCACCGATGTCACCGAACTGCCGGTGCTGGTCGATATCGATACCGGCTGGGGCGGGGCCTTCAATATCGCCCGGGCCATCCGCGCCATGCACAAGGCGGGCGCCGCGGCGGTGCACATCGAAGACCAGGTCCAGCAAAAGCGCTGCGGCCATCGCCCGAACAAGGCCATAGTGTCCGAGGGTGAGATGGTGGATCGGATCAAGGCGGCGGTCGATGCCCGGCAGGACGACGACTTCGTCATCATGGCGCGCACCGACGCCCTGGCGGTCGAGGGCATGCATTCGGCCATCGACCGCGCCCGCGCCTGCGTCGCGGCCGGCGCCGATATGATCTTCCCCGAGGCGGTCACCGAGTTGGAACAGTATCGCGAGTTCGTAGAGGCGGTGCAGGTGCCGGTGCTGGCCAACATCACCGAGTTCGGTTCGACGCCGCTGTTCACCACCGGGGAACTGGCGTCCGCCGGGGTCAGCATCGCCTTGTACCCGCTGTCGGCCTTCCGTGCCGCCAACGCCGCCGCGCTCAATGTCTACCAGACGCTGCGCCGCGATGGCACCCAGCAGCAGGTCATAGGCAACATGCAGAGCCGCGCCGAACTCTACGACTATCTCGGTTACCACGCCTTCGAGCAGAAGCTGGACGCATTGTTTTCGACTGAGTAACGGACCACCAAGGGCGCCAAGCGAGGTGTGTGGCGACTGCCGCGTTCGGCGCCCGGCGTGGCGCCGTGGCGAAAGTCCAATAAGAAGCTTGGCGCTCTTGGCGCCTTGGCGTTTAAGCAGCAGAGGAGCATCCAGATGACCGAACAAGTCCTTCCCAAGGCCAAGAAGTCCGTCGCCCTGTCCGGCACGGCCGCGGGCAATACCGCCATCTGCACGGTCGGGCGCACCGGCAACGACTTGCATTACCGCGGCTACGATATCCTCGATTTTGCCGAGCAGGCCGAGTTCGAAGAAATCGCCTACCTGCTGATCCACGGCCAACTGCCGACCGGATCGGAACTGGCGAACTATAAGGCCAGGCTCAAGTCGATGCGCGGCCTGCCGCGGGCGGTGATGCAGGCGCTCGAGGCGCTTCCCGCCTCGGCGCACCCCATGGACGTCATGCGCACCGCCTGCTCGGTGATGGGCACCTGTTTCCCCGAGAAGGAGGGCCATCCGCCCGCCGAGGCCCGGCACATCATTGATCGGATGATGGCCAGTTTCGGCTCGGCGCTGCTGTACTGGTACCACTATGCGGTCAACGGCCGGCGCATCGACGTGGAGACCGACGACGATTCGATCGGCGGTCATTTCCTGCACCTGCTGCACGGCGAGCGGCCACGGGACTCCTGGGTGCGCGCCATGCACACCTCGCTGGTGCTGTATGCGGAACACGAGTTCAATGCCTCGACCTTCACGGCCCGCGTCGTGGCCGGCACCAACTCCGATATGTACTCGGCCATCACTGCCGCCATCGGTGCGCTGCGCGGGCCCAAGCACGGCGGTGCCAACGAGGAGGCGTCGCGCATCCAGCACCGCTATCACTCGCCGGACGAGGCCGAAGCGGACATCCGTGAACGGGTCGGCCGCAAGGAGATAGTGATTGGCTTCGGACACCCGGTTTACACCGTGGGCGACCCGCGCAACGAGGTGATCAAGCGGGTTGCCAAGCATCTGTCCGAAGAGGCCGGCAATACCACGATGTTCGAGATCGCCAGCCGGCTCGAAGCGGTGATGTGGGAAATCAAGAAGATGTTCCCCAATCTCGACTGGTTCTCCGCCGTCTCCTACGACCAGATGGGCGTGCCCACGGATATGTTCACCCCGTTGTTCGTGATCTCGCGCGTGTCCGGTTGGGGCGCGCACGTCATCGAGCAGCGGGAGGACGGCAAGATCATCCGCCCCAGCGCCAACTATGTCGGGCCGGAGAACCGGACGTTCGTGCCGATCGCAGAGCGTTAGAACCGCCAGCTTCCCGCGTGCAGCCACCAGCGCCCAGCGGCCCCGCCGCTCGATGCTGGCAGCTGACGGCTCGCAACCGAAACTTTTGAGTTACTCCAGGAGAGTTTTCCCCATGAGCAAAGCCGCCGTACTGGACGCCCGCCGTCCGGACTTCGATCAGGTGATTCAGGACATCGCCGACTATGTGCTGGACTACGACGTCAGCCGTTCGGCCGAGGCCATGGAGACCGCTCGCTACTGCTGGATGGACACCATCGGCTGCGGTCTGTATGCGCTGAAATACCCCGCCTGCACCAAGATGCTGGGTCCGATCGTGCCGGGGGCGGGCATGCCGGGCGGGGCGCGGGTGCCCGGCATGAGCTACGAGCTGGACCCGGTGCGCGCGGCCTGGAACATCGGCGCCATGGTGCGCTGGCTGGACTACAACGACACCTGGCTGGCGGCCGAGTGGGGTCACCCCTCGGACAACCTCGGCGCGATCCAGGCCCTGGCCGACTACCAGTCGCGCCAGGCGCTGGCGCGCGGCGCCGACTCGCTCACCATGGGCGATGTGCTCAAGGCCATGATCAAGGCCCACGAAGTGCAGGGCGTGATCGCGCTGGAGAACAGCTTCAATCGCGTCGGCCTGGACCACGTGATGCTGGTGCGCATCGCCTCGACGGCGGTGTCGGCCGCCATGCTGGGCTGCACGCGCGAAGAAACGCTGAACGCTGTCTCGCACGCCTGGCTGGATGGTTCCGCGCTGCGCACTTACCGCCACGCGCCCAATACCGGTTCCCGCAAGTCCTGGGCGGCGGGTGACGCCTCGGCGCGCGGCCTGTTCCTGGCGCTCATGGCGCAGCGTGGCGAGATGGGTTACCCCTCGGCGCTCACCGCCAAGGGTTGGGGCTTTCAGGACGTGTCGTTCAAGGGCAAGCCGTTGTCCTTCGGCCAGGGCTATGGCACCTACGTGATGGAGAACATCCTGTTCAAGATCTCCTTCCCGGCGGAGTTCCACGCCCAGACCGCGGTCGAGGCGGCGCTCAAGCTGCACGACCAGGTCAAAGACCGCATCGGGGACATCGCGCGCATCGTCATCCAGACCCAAGAGTCGGGCGACCGCATCATCAACAAGACCGGTCCACTGGACAACCCGGCCGACCGCGATCACTGCATCCAGTACATGGTGGCGGTGCCCTTGTTGTTCGGTCGCCTCACCGCCGAGGATTACGAGGATGCGGTGGCCCGCGATCCGCGTATCGACGAGCTGCGCGACAAGATGGAATGCGTCGAGGAGCCGCGCTTCACCAGGGAGTATCTGGAAGCCGACAAGCGTGCCATCGGCAATGCGGTGCAGGTGTTTTTCAAGGATGGCAGCAGCACCGGGAATGTCGTGGTGGACTACCCGGTCGGTCACCGCCGGCGCCGCGCCGAAGGTATCCCGCTGCTTCAGGAAAAGTTCGAGCGTTACCTGCGCGGCCGCATCTCGCCCAAGCACAGCGACCGTATCCTGGAACTATGCGGTGACCAGGCGCGGTTCGAGCAGGCCAGCGTCGACGAGATGATGGCGCTGTTGGTCATCTGAGCCGCAGCCCGGCAATTTGCCGCTGACGCATGGGGGGCTTCAACCCCCCGTCCAGCGCTGCGGGTTGCCGGCGCGGCTTCAGCCTTCCGGCAGCAACCCCCGCAGGGGTGCGCCTGCACGGGGCTTGGCCATCATGTCCGCCACGGCGTCGCGCCACGCGGCATAGTGGGCGGTCTGCTTGTGGGCGGCGGCATCGGCGGCACAGGCATAGGCCTCGTAGAGTATGAACTTGCCGGGTTCGGCCGGATCCTGCAGGACGTCGAAGCGACGATTGCCGGGTTCCTGCACCGAGGCTTGGTGATTGCGGCGCGTCGCGGCGATGAACTCGTCGATTCGTTCGGGTTTGACCCAGACGTGTACCAGGGTGACGTGCATGGCGGTGTTCAATGTGCGGGTCCAATCGTGCCGTTCATCTTAACCAATGCAGCCGTGGGCCGGTAATGGCCTCGCCGCACGGCGCGGCGCGGGCGCCGCGTGCTGCCGCTGGGAAAAGGCCAGGTACAGGGTGTGGCCTGTACAGAAGTCCAGGCGCATCCGCTTTTTCCACAGGCCCCGGCCACGCCGGATGCCGTTCCCTAAGGCCAGGGTCAAATAGCACAAAAACTTTTTTAATCAATTAGTTGAGTTGTCAGTCGCGGCCCGTTCCAAGGCCCGGGCTGTCCCCGGTCCGGGTACGTGCGGAGCCGCGGGGCGATAGCCCTGGTACAGGTCACAACCCGACCAAATACGTAGTAGAAACCCGCCATTAGTACCGTATCAAGCCATGCATTCTTTTGTCAGAGTTGGCCCTGTTAGTGTCCTTTGGTCCCGGCGTCCCGAGTTCGGGTCGAGCGAGACGGGCGCCGGCGTGATGCCCGGAGCAGCACGCCTGATGGTAACCACCCGGCCGCTTGACCGCACCGTCGCGGAAAAGGTCGTCTCGACCATTGCCGGGGGCGCCGCCTGCTGCCGCCCCGGGCAACCGAGCTGCCGCAAGCCGGAGTCAGTTGCGAGATCACAGAACCCCCGACGCGCTCTGGCGCGTGCAGTTCAAGGATGGGCTGTCTGACTTTAGGAAACCCGACGATAGGGACAGACTCGCGGTTTTCGCTTTTTCTGCCATCCCGGCTGACGCAACCCCGGCCACCCGGTTTTTGCATTAGAATCACCCGCGACAAATCCACGGCGTGCTGCGGTGCAACTCGACGCTGACGTCCGGCTTTCGGACGGCCGGCACTGATGTCTATCCACCGGCAGTACCCGATGCGGTCGCAGTGGCGGTGGTCCTCACCATTTTGTGACACCCGCCGAAAGCCCCCCCGGGGAGGGGCCGCGGACGGGGTGAAGGCATGAATAGCAGATCATTGCAGCTGATGACCCTGACGGGTGCGTTGTTGGTGGCGGGTCTCGCCGAGGCCACCGGTGGGGCGCAGCCCGTGGCCGACAGCGCGGCCAGCCTGGAGCGCGACCGGGCGTATTTCACCGATACGCCGCTGGTGACTCAGCACGGCACGACGGTGCGTTTCTTTACTGATGTGCTGCAGGACCAAGTGGTGGTGATCAACACCATCTATACCCACTGTCCGGGCGCCTGCCCGCTGATGATCGAGAAGCTCAAAGAGGTTCGCGCGGCGCTCAAACCGAGCACGCGGGCGCGTGTGATGTTCGTCTCCATCAGCGTCGACCCCGAGCGCGACACCCCTGCCAGGCTGCGGCAGTTTGCGCAGAGGCTGGATTTGCCGCCGAGCAACTGGCTGCTGTTGACCGGCGAGAAGGCCAATATCGATCGGGTGGTGACCCAGTTGGGGCAGCAGATCGAGGACTTCCGGGAGCATTCGTCGCTGGTGCTCGCGGGCAATGTGCCGGCGCGGCACTGGGCCAAGATTGCGCCCTACCTTTCACCCGTGGCCATTGCCGCGCGACTCGAACAGGTGCTGGGCAAGTGAGCCTGAGCCGAGCGGAGGGTTAGCGTGGCGACCTCGTCAGTCGAAGTGACCGCGTCGTTGCCGCTTGGTGGTGCGCGCCAGGATTACGAGGCCGCGCTGGGCGAGGCCCTGGTGGCGGCCGGCCAGCTGTCGGTGCAGGATCTCGATCGGGCCTTGCGATTACAGCGCGAACAGCGATCCCCCGAGCCCCTGGTGCAGGTCCTGGCCAAGCTCGGCCTGGTGACCGAACGGGAACTGGCCGCGCGCCTGGCCGAGTTACTGCACATGCCCCTGGTGCGCGTGGACGAGTATCCCGAGCACTGGCTGGCTCGCGACCGCCTCGCGCCGGCCTTCCTGCGCCGCCATCACTGCGTGGTGCTGGCCGAAGACGAAAAACGGCTTACGGTCGCCATGGCGGATCCGCTCGACGCGCAGGTGCTGCGCGCCTTGCATTTGGCCGTCGGCGGCCCGGTGGTCCCGCGGGTGGCGGTGCCGACCGAACTGGAAGCGGCGCTCGAAGCCATGACCGATGCGCCGGGCGAGGCGGAAGCGGCGCACCCCGAGAGCAGCGGCGACCTGGTCTACGAGGCCGATGCCGCGCGCCTGCGTGAACTCGCCAGCGAAGCCCCCGTGGTCAAGCTGGTGGCCAAGCTGATGCAGCGGGCGGTGGAGCTGGGGGCCTCGGACATCCACGTCGAACCCTTCGAAGAGCGGCTGCGCTTTCGCCTGCGCATCGACGGGGTACTGCGCGAGGTCGATTCGCGCCCGGTGGCCCTGGCCTCGGCCGTGATCTCGCGCATCAAGATCCTGGCCGATCTCAATATCGCCGAGCGCCGTCTGCCCCAGGACGGTCGGTTCAAGGTCCGCGCCCTGGGCCGAGACATCGACCTGCGGATCTCCACCGTGCCGGCACTGTATGGCGAAAGCGTGGTGATCCGCCTGCTCAATCGTGGTGACGTGGCCCTGGACTTCGCGGCGCTGGGCTACGGCGAGGAACTGGTAGCGGAACTGGAGGAGCTGCTGGAGCATCCGCACGGCATCGTGCTGGTGACCGGACCCACCGGCAGCGGCAAGACCACGACCCTGTACGCCGCCCTGACCCGCCTGAACACCGACGAGCGCAAGATCCTCACGGTCGAGGACCCGGTAGAGTACAACCTGGAAGGCATCAATCAGATCCAGGTGAAGCCGCAGATCGGACTGACCTTCGCCAGCGCCCTGCGTTCCATCCTGCGCCAGGACCCGGACGTGATCATGATCGGCGAGATGCGCGACCGCGAGACCGCCGAGATCGCGGTGCAGTCGGCACTTACCGGGCACCTGGTGCTCTCCACCCTGCACACCAACGATGCGGTCTCCAGCGTGACGCGGTTGCTCGACATGGGCGTGGAGGATTACCTGGTCAACTCGTCCGTGGTCGCAGTGGTGGCGCAGCGGCTGGTGCGCCGCATTTGCCCGCACTGCCGGGTCGCGGCGCCGGCACCGGCCGCGCTGGTACAGCGCTGGCGCTTGGACGCACTCGCGGGCGGGGTCACGCCAATGCTGACCCACGGCGCCGGTTGCGGCCATTGCGAGGGCACCGGCTACCAGGGCCGCACCGCGGTGGCCGAGGTACTGCGTCTGACCGACACCATTCGCGAGTTGATCTACAAGCGCGCCGACGCGGCCAAGTTATTGCGGGCGGCCCGCGACGAGGGGATGCAGACCATGATGGAGATGGGGTTGCGGCGTGCCTTGGCCGGTGAGACGACGCTCGACGAAGTGCTGCGGGTCACCCGCGAGGCATGACGTGGCAGTGTTCGACTACAAGGCCGCAACGCGCTCCGGCGAGGTGCTGGTGGGGCGCCTGGAATGTGCCTCGGCGGACGAGGCAGTGGCTCGTCTGCAGGCGCTCGGCCATGTGCCGATCCGGGTCGACCGCGCCAGCGGCGAGCACCGTGGTGCCCAGCATGCCCCGCGCCGCCGCCGCTGGCGCCGCGCGGTCGGCACGGACAGCGTAAACAGCTTCACCCAGGAGCTGGCGACGCTGCTGCAGGCCGGGGTTCCGCTGGACCGCGCCCTGGGCATGCTGGCCGACCTCGCCGGGCAGCCCCAGTTCGCCGAAATTGTCGAGGATCTGCAGACCCGGGTACGTCACGGTGCCAGCCTGGCCGATGCCCTGGCCGAGCACGAGGCCTTGTTTTCGCGTTTCTATGTCAACCTGGTGCGCGCGGGCGAGGCCGGCGGCGCCCTGGATACGGTGCTGGTGCGCCTCGCCGAGCATCTGGAGCAGGCCAAGGCGACGCGCGAGTCCATCATGGCGGCCATGATCTACCCGGTGATCCTGGTGCTGGTGGCGGTGGGCGCGGTGTTGCTGCTGCTGACCTACGTGGTGCCGCAGTTCGCCGAGCTGTTCAATGACGTCGGCGAGGCCTTGCCCCTGCCGACGCAGGTGGTGATAGCCGCCGGCGATTTCATGCAGCACTATGGCTGGACCCTGGCGCTGGGCTTCTTCGGCTGCGCCGTGTTGCTGCGCCGCGCCTGGCGGCAGCCCAAGTCGGGTCGCCGCATCGAGGGCGTGCTGCTGCGCCTGCCGCTGTTGGGCGATTTGCTGGTCAAGGCGGACACGGCGCGTTTTGCCCGCACCCTGGGTACGCTGCTCGACAATGGCGTGCCTTTGCTCAATGGCGTGGCCATCGCCCGCGAAGTGCTCGCCAACCGGCTGCTCGCCGACCGCATGGCCGGCGTGGCCGAAAAGGTCAAGGCCGGTGGGCGCTTTTCCGAGGAACTGGCGGAACAGGCGGTGGTGCCGCATTTCGCCGCTCAGATGATTCGGGTGGGTGAGGAATCCGGCGAACTGACCGCTATGCTGTTTCGGGTGGCGGAGGTCTACGAACGCGGCCTGCAGAGCGCGCTCAAGCGTGCCCTGGCCTTGCTGGAGCCCGCCCTGATCCTGACCCTGGGGGTGGTAGTCGCGGGGATCGTGCTGTCGATCCTGCTGGCCATACTCGGGGTCAACCAGCTGGCCTTTTGAGGGGCGGCGTGCCATTGCGCCCGGCCCGGCAACGCGGTTGATTCAGCCCTGGCCGGTCATGAGCGCCGGTCGGACGACGCAAGCGGAGTGGAGGGGAATTTGATTTTTGTAATCGACAAGAACAAGCGCCGGGGTTTCACCCTGATCGAGCTACTGGTGGTACTGGTGATACTGGGCTTGCTGGCGGGATTGGCGGGACCGCGCATCCTGCAGTACCTGGACAAGGCCAAGACCGATACCGCCCGCCTGCAGATCGAGGAATTCGGCGCGGTGCTGGACCTGTACTACCTGGATTTCGGGCGCTATCCCGGCAGCAGCGAGGGCCTGCAGGCGCTGGTGGAGAACACCACGGCCGACGCCCGCTGGAACGGTCCCTACCTGAAGAAGCCCCAGGTGCCGGACGATCCTTGGGGCCGGCCTTACAACTACCGCGCGCCCGGCGAGCACGGTGCCTACGATCTTTACACCCTCGGCGCGGACAACGCTGAGGGCGGCACGGGCGACAGCCAGGACGTCGTGAGCTGGAAATGAGCATTGGCCGTTCCCAGGTCCGCTCCCGTCACCACGGCTTCACCCTGATCGAGCTGTTGGTGGTGTTGGTGATCCTGGGGCTGGGCTTGGCGGTTGCGGTGCCGCGCTTCACAGCGGGTCAACCGGCCCTGGCCGCGCGCAGCGCAGCGCGGCAGCTGGTGGCCGGGCTGCAGTCGGCCCGCAACCTGGCAATTACCCGGAACCGCCCGGTGCTGCTGCGGGTGGAGCGCCTCACGCCCGCCGTGGTGGTCGATGGTCAGCGCCACGCTTTGCCGGCCGGGATCGCACTGAGCCGCACCGGCGAACCGCCGGATGAAATGCAAGCACCTATCGAAGTGCGCTTTTTCCCGGACGGCGGTTCCAGCGGTGCCCGCTTGGGGGTGAGCCGCGGCGCCCATCGCTACACCATCGACATCGACTGGTTGACTGGATCGATTCAGGCCAGCGCGGGAGACGGTGACAGTGCTTAGCCACCGGTTCGACGCCGACCAAAACGCCCGGGGCAGCCGTAGCCACGGAACCCGGGCGTGCAGGCCGGAGGCCCCGGCCCGGCTCGCAACAGGGCGGCGCGGCGGCAGCCGCGGGCCGTGGCTGTTCCGGTAATGGTGCGGCACTACCCTCGGGTGTCCGCGGGCTTCACCCTGCTCGAGGTGCTGGTTGCCTTCGTCATCCTGCTGTTGGCGTTCGCGGTCGTGTTGCGCATCTTCGCCACCGGCAGTCGCGGGGTAGTCGCCAGCGACGACGTCAACCGGGCCGTGGCCTACGCCCAGGCCAATCTCGCGGAGGTCGGCATCACCGAACCGCTGCAGAGCGGCGACAGCCACGGCGAACTGCCGGATGGCTACACCTGGCAGCGATCGATCCGGCCTTACCCGACCGACGACGCGGCCGTCTCGCTCCGCGTGCCGCCGCTGTACGAAGTGACGGCCTGGATCCGCTGGGAGCGCAAGGGTCGGGACCGTGAGATCAGCCTGAGCAGCCTGCGCCTGGGTCCGGCACCGGACACCGTGGTGGGGATGGCGCAGTGATGCGAGCGCAGCGTGGTTTCACCCTGCTCGAAGTGCTGATGGCGCTGAGCCTGCTGAGCGTGCTGGTGGTGATCGTGTATACCGGCATGCGCATGGGCCTGAGCACCTGGGACGCGGTGCAGGTGCGTTCCGAAGCGGCGGTTATGGAGCGCACCACGCGCAATTGGCTGCGGCGCCAGATCACCGCCCTGGTCCCGATGCAGTGGCGCGAGGGCCAGAGTGCCCGCATCGCCTTTGCCGGCGACAGCCGTGGCTTCCGTTTCCTCGGCCACCGTCAGCACGCCACCCGCGGCGGCGGGCTGTACCTGGTGGAGCTGCGCAATCAGACCGCCGCGGGGGTGCAGCATTTGGTGCTTGGCTACCAGCCCAGGGCGGCCGACCGGCTGGAGCTGGCCGGGGTCGGAGAGCCGGAACTGCGTCGCCTGGGCGGTGCCTTCAAGACCCTGAGCTTCGACTATTTCGGCGCTCCCGACGAGCGTTCACCGGCCCGTTGGCGTCCGCTATGGCCCAGCCAGGCCACGCACTATCCGGCCCTGATCAGGGTGCGTGGCACCCGGCTGGACGAGCGGCCCTGGCCCGATCTGGTGGTGGCGGTGCGCAGTGCGCCGACGGCCACGGGGCTGGGTGGATGATGCGCCCGCCGCGCCAATCCGGCATTGCCCTGCTGTTGGTGCTGTGGGTGCTGGTGCTGTTCAGCGGGGTGGCGGTCAGCTACGCCTACACGGTGCGCGCCGAAACCCGCATGACCCGTAACCAGCTGGAACAGGCACAGGCCGAGGCCTTGGCCGAGGCCGGGGTCGCGCGGGCCCTGCAGGCGCTCAGTGCCGCTACTGAACTCGATCCCTGGGACGGCGAACTACGCCGCTTTACCCTGGCCGGCGGCGAGGTGCGCTGGTCGGCCCGCAATGCCGCCGGCCTGCTGGATCTGAACACGGCCGACGGGCGGGTGCTGACCGCCGTGTTCACGGCCTACGGGCTCGATGCCGACAGCGCCGCCGCGCTGGCCGACGCGGTCCTGGACTGGCGCGATCCGGACGATTTGCGCCGCCTGGTCGGGGCGGAAGACCGCGATTACCAGATGCAGGGCCTGGTCTACGGCGCGGCCGACGCCCCGTTCGCTCACCCGGCCGAACTGCAACAGGTGCTGGGTATGCCGGCGTCCCTGTACGCCGCTCTGCGCCCGCACCTGGTCGTGCATGGTGGGGCGTCCGGGGTGAATCCGCGGTTTGCCGCCCGCGCCCTGCTGCTGCGGCTGGCACAGGGGGATGCGGTCGCGGTCGACGACTACCTGGCGCGGCGCCGCTCCGATCCGCTCGCGGCCAGGTTGCGGTTGCCGGCGGCGTCGGGGGTGTTCAACGAGGCAAGCAGCCCGTTTATCGTGATCGATGCGCAGGGTCGTACCCCGAACGGCGCGACGGCCGCCATCGAGGTGGTCGCCCGGGCGCGTTCGGCGGCCGGCGGTGTGGAGCTGTTAGGTTGGCAGTTCGTCGACGGACCACGGGAGGTCGCCCATGGCGGCTAAGGCGCAGTTGCTGCGGGGGCTGCGCGTTTTCTGGCGTTGGTGGTCGGGTGAACTCGCGGCCCTGTGGCCCGGTCGCCAGGGGGGCGTGGCTGAAAGCGCGATCTGGGATCTGGAACCGATCGACGGTCAGCTGGCCCTGCATGCCGGCAGTGACGATGCCCGGTATCTGATCGACCCTGATGATGAGGACATGGACTGCCCGCCGGGGGTGCGAGTGCCGTCCCGGGCGGTGGTGTTGCGCGTCGATCCGACTCTGGCGATGCTGCAGCGCGTGGATTTGCCGCTGGCAGCGGAGGAGAACCTGCGCCAAGTCCTGACCTACCAGATGGACCGCGAGACCCCGTTCACGGCGGAGCAGGTGTTCTTTGATTTCCGCGTGATCGAGCGCGACCGTACGCGGCAGCAGCTGGGCCTGGAACTGGCGGTTTTGCCACGGCGGCTGCTGGACCCGGTGTTCGAACGCCTGCGTTGTTGGGGGGTTGCGGTGCGTGCCGTCCAAGTGCCGGTGGCCGGCGGGGGCGCGCCTTTCAACCTGTCTCCGGCCGATCGCCGCCAGGGAGTGCGGCGCGGCCGCCGCGCGCGCCGTTTGCCCGGGCGTCGCCATCTGTTACCCGCCGAGGACGGCGCCGGGCCGCGGCGGCTGCTGCTGGTCTTTAACGGGATCCTGGCGCTGCTGGCGGTGGGGTTGCTGGGCGTCGGGCTCGCCCTGCCGCTGTTGGAGAAACAGCGGATCATTACCGCCCTGGAGCCGCAGCTGGCGGCGGCGCGCCGGGCCGCCTTGGTGGCCAACGGTCTGCGCGACGAGATTGCACAGGCGACCGAGCGGCTGGACCTGGCGGTGCGGGAGAAACGGGTCCGGGTGAAGCTCCTCGACGTGCTGCAGGAGATTACGCGGCTGCTTCCGGACGACACCTGGCTGCAGGAACTCGAGGTGACTGGTACCGAGGTGCAGATGCGCGGCGAGACTCCCAGTGCCGCCCAGTTGGTGGGGTTGCTGGAGGCCTCGGAGCGACTGCGCAATGCCCGTTTCCGCTCGCCGGTAACACCGTCGCCCGTGTCGGGCCGGGAACGGTTTCATCTCTCGGTCGAAGTACAGCAGGGCGACGCGTCATGATGTTCGAATTGCCCAGCTGGGCGCATCGGCTGCTGGCGCTGGTGCTGCTGCTATTGCTGATCGGGCTGTTTGCCGGCACCGTGGTGGGGCCGATTTGGAGCCTGAATGCCGGCTACGCGGAACGCATCGACGAATTGACTGGGCAACTGCGGCGCTTCAGCGGCATGGCGGCGCAGGAGGCTCGGCTCCGGGCTCACCTTAACCGCTTGCGGACACCCGGGGCCGGCGGCAGTTACTATCTGGCGGGTTCGACCGCGTCGCTGGCTGCGGCGGAGCTACAGCGCCTGGTGAAGGGGGCGGCGGCCGCCAACCAGGGCGTCGTGCTCAGCACCCAAGTGGTGCCGACCCCGGCCGCGATCGGGATCGAACGGGTGGTGCTGCGGGTCCAGATGCGCGGCGATACGGATACCATGCACCGTACTTTTCACGCCCTGGAAACGGGACAGCCCTACCTGTTCCTGGACAATGTGCGGATGCGCGTGCTCGGCGGTGTGTTGCGGCGCGGGACCATGGCCGGAGCGCAACAGCTGGATGTGCACTTCGACGTGACCGGATACCTGATGAACAGGGACGCGAACCCTGGTACTTCATGATGATGGCGCTGCGCCAGACTCTGTCGTTGCTGGTGGTCTGCGGGGCCCTGGGTGTTTGGGTGTACCTGCAGTGGACGGCCGTCGGGCAGGGCGACCCTGAGGTTGCTGGAGCGGAACCACAGGCCGTCAAGGGCGAATCTCTGCCCATGCCGCCGCAACCCCCGCTAATGCCGCCGTTGAGCAGCTATGCGGAGATCGTCGAGCGGCCTTTGTTCAACGAAACCCGGCGGCCGCCGCCAGTGCCGGAAACGCCGGTCGTCGCCGCGCAGATCAACCCCACCCAGTTCCGGCTCGAAGGGACCGCACTTACCGCTAAGCAACGGGTGGCCGTGCTGCGCGATACCCGCACCAACCAACTGCACCGGCTGGCGGAGGGTGACCAGCTGGATGGCTGGCAGGTCTCCAGCGTACAAGCCGGGACAATTGCCTTGAGCCAGGGCGCGCAGACTCTGCAGCTCGAGCTGGAGCGGCCGACACAGGGTCAGAACAGGTGACTTACGCACAGGCGATAGGAAGCGACGGGCGGGACCGCGTCGCAGGGTCCCGCCCGACCAGGACGACGATGAGAACAAACATGTCATACGCCTTGGGACTGTTCATGGCAGCTGTCCTGCTGTTGGCGACCGGCTGCGCCACCCAAATCCCGCAGGAAGAGTCGATGAGTCTGCC
>JBFZDU010000413.1:0-5872 GCA_041307205.1 Gammaproteobacteria bacterium
TGGAGGATCCCAGCAATGCCGAGGTCGCCTTCGACCGCAACTACCTGCGCCACCAGGTCCTGCCGCGGCTGCAGGCCCGCTGGCCCGGTTACAGCGCCACCCTGGCGCGCAGTGCCGCCCACTGCGCGGAGGCGCAACAGGTCCTCGACGAACTGGCCGCCGAGCTGTTCGCCGCGGCACCGCAGAATGCCCCCTACCGCCTGTCGATCGACCAGCTGCTCGGGCTGCCGCCGCCACGCCAGCGCTTGGTGCTGCGCCACTGGCTGCAGTTGAGCGGCGTGCCGCGGCCCGATGCCAATCGCCTGCAGCGCCTGGTTACCGAGGTCGCCCTGGCCCGGCCGGGTGCCGCGGCCCGGGTCGCCTGGCCCGGCGGCGAGGTGCGGCGCTGCCAGGGGACGCTGCGTGCCATGCCGCCCTTGCCCCCGGTGCCGCCGCGTACGGCGCTGCCCTGGGCGGGCGACGCCGATCGGCTCGAACTGCCACCGGGCCTGGGGTGTTTGCGCCTCGGCGGGGCCGGCCTGGCCCTGCCGGCAGGGGCTTGGCGGCAGGCCGGCGTCAGCGTGCGGTTCGGTACGGCGGAGTCGGCCACGCCCTTGGGCCGCCAGGGTCGCCGCAGCTTCAAGCGTCTGTGCCAGGACTGGGCCATCCCGCCCTGGCTGCGTCAGCGGGTGCCGCTGGTCTACCTCGACGACCGGCTGGCCGTCGTGGGTGACTACGGGGTCTGTGAGCCTTTCGCGGTGGCGCCCGGTGAGCCGGCGCTGCGCCTGGGCTGGGAGCGTCCCGCGTGGTTGGTTTGACTGCGCGTCGGGCGGTGGTTCGTGCTGGAGGAGGGCCGGCCCTGGTCCTGGCGGTTTACACATGAGCCTGCACACCAGTTCCGCGGGCCGTCACCCGTTGCTCGGCCTGGCGGTGAACCTGCTGTTGCTGGCGGCACTGCTATTGCTCGGCATCGGTCTGTGGGCGCCGATTCTGACCCTGGAGAAGTTTTACCTGTTCAGCAATACGGTGAGCCTGTGGTCGGCGCTCCGGCAGCTGGCGATCGCGGGTGACTGGGGTCTGTTCGGGCTGATCGGTGCATTCAGCGTGTTGTTCCCGATCCTCAAGATCCTGCTGCTGCTGGCGATCTGGAACCTGGAGGCGGCTACTACCGCCCGCCACCGTCAGCACCTGCAGTGGCTGGCCACCTACGGCAAGTGGTCCATGCTCGATGTGTTCGTGGTGGCCCTGCTGGTGGTGTCGGTGAAGCTCGGCGCGCTGGCGCAGGTGCGGGTCGAATACGGTGTCTATGCGTTCGCTGCCAGCGTCCTGCTGACCATGCTGGTGGCATCCTGGATGGGGCGCCGGACGGACCGCCTCTGAGTCGCGAAGCTGGAGGCCGGAGGCTTAGGTAAGCTAGAATTTCGCGCTTGGCTTCCGAGGTTTCCCCATGCAGGACATCAACCCCATCGTCAACAAGATTGGCGACCTCAAGGGCCGAGTCGAGGCCCTTAGGGGGTATCTTTGACTATGCCGAAAAGAAGGACCGCCTGACCGAGGTCCAGCGCGAACTGGAAGTCCCGGACATTTGGGAAGACCCGGAGCGCGCCCAGGCGCTCGGCCGCGAGCGCGCCGCGTTGGAAGCGGTGGTCGAGACTATCGACGAGTTGGAGGGAGGGCTGGGTGACGCCGGCGATCTGCTCGATATGGCGGTCGAGGAGGGCGACGCGACCACCGTGGACGCGGTGGCGGCCGATATCGCGAAGTACGAAGGTCAGGTGGAGGAGCTGGAGTTTCGCCGGATGTTCGCTGGCGAGATGGATCCGAACAATGCCTTCCTCGACATCCAGGCCGGCTCGGGCGGCACCGAGGCCCAGGACTGGGCGGAAATGCTGCTGCGTATGTACCTGCGCTGGGGCGAGCGGCGCGGTTTCAAGACCGAGTTGATGGAGGTCTCGCCGGGCGAGGTGGCGGGCATCAAGTCGGCCACCATCCGTTTCGAGGGCGAGTATGCCTTCGGTTGGCTGCGCACCGAGATCGGCGTGCACCGGCTGGTACGCAAATCGCCGTTCGACTCGGGCAACCGCCGCCACACGTCCTTCGCCTCCGTGTTCGTGTCGCCCGAAGTCGACGATTCAGTGCAGATCGAGATCAACCCCGCGGACCTGCGCATCGATGTCTATCGCGCCTCGGGCGCCGGTGGTCAGCACGTCAACCGGACCGAGTCGGCGGTGCGCATCACGCACAACCCCACCGGCATCGTGGTGCAGTGCCAAAACGACCGCTCGCAGCACAAGAACAAGGACCAGGCGATGAAGCAGCTCAAGGCCAAGCTGTACGAGTTGGAGATGCAGAAGCGCAGCGTGACCCAGCAGGCGCTCGAAGACAGCAAGTCCGACATCGGCTGGGGCAGCCAGATCCGTTCCTACGTGCTCGACCAGTCGCGTATCAAGGACCTGCGTACCGGGGTCGAAGTCGGCAACACCCAGGCGGTCCTCGACGGTGGGCTGGATATATTCATCGAGGCCAGCCTGAAGAGTGGACTCTAAAAGCCATGACTGAGCAAACCCGGCAGGACGAAAACAAACTCATCGCGCAGCGGCGCGAGAAGCTCGCGGCGCGGCGGCGCGATGGCGTGGCCTTCCCCAACGACTTCCGCCGCGATCACCTGGCGGCGGAGCTGCAGGCGGCGTTGGGCGACAAGAGCAAGGAGGAACTGGAACAGCTGGGCCAGCGGGCGCGGGTGGCCGGGCGCATCATGGCGATGCGCGGCCCCTTCCTGGTGATCCAGGACATGAGCGGCCAGATCCAGTTCTATGTGGACAAGAAGAACCTGTCCGAGACACTGCTGGCCGAGATCAGGACCTGGGACATCGGCGATATCGTCGGCGGCGAGGGGCCGGTGCACAAGTCGGGCAAGGGCGATCTGTACCTTTACCTCGACGAGGCCCGGTTGCTGACCAAGGCTTTGCGCCCGTTGCCGGAGAAATGGCATGGCCTGACCGACACCGAGCAGCGCTACCGCCAGCGCTACGTCGACCTCATCGTCAACCCGCAGGCGCGCAATACCTTCCGCTTGCGCTCGCAGATGATCGATTACATCCGGCGCTTCTTCAACGAGCGCGGATTCCTGGAAGTCGAGACGCCCATGATGCAGGTGATCCCGGGCGGCGCCGCAGCGCGCCCCTTCGTCACCCATCACAATGCCCTCGACATGGCGCTGTACCTGCGAATCGCGCCGGAGTTGTTCCTGAAGCGGCTGGTGGTGGGCGGTTTCGAGAAGGTTTATGAAATCAACCGCAATTTCCGCAACGAGGGGTTGTCGACACGGCACAACCCCGAGTTCACCATGATCGAGTTCTACGAGGCCTACTCGGATTACCACCAGCTCATGGATCTCACCGAGACCCTGCTGCGCGGCATGGCGGTGGAGTTGCTGGGCAAGACCCAGTTGGAGTACCAGGGCGAGAGCTTCGATTTCGGCAAGCCGTTCGCGCGCATGACCGTGAAAGAGGCGATTCTGCATTTCAACCCGGACATAGTCGCGGCCGAACTCGAAGACCGCGAAAGTGCCGTCGCGGTCGCACAGCGATTGCACCTCGCGGTCAAACCCAGCTACGGCTTGGGCAAGGTGCAGGTGGAGATTTTCGAGGCGACCGTCGAGGAGCGGCTCAAGGATCCGACCTTCATCACCGCCTACCCGACCGAGGTGTCGCCCCTGGCGCGGCCCAACGACCTCGATCCAAGTGTCACCGACCGGTTCGAGTTCTTCATCGGCGGGCGGGAACTGGCGAACGGCTTCTCGGAGCTTAACGATCCCGAAGATCAGGCCGAACGTTTCCGCAGGCAGGTCGAGGAGAAGGACGCCGGCGACGAGGAGGCCATGCACTTCGACGAGGACTATATCCGCGCCCTCGAACACGGCCTGCCGCCGACCGCCGGCGAAGGCATCGGCATCGATCGGCTGGTGATGCTGTTCGCCGATGTGCCCTCGATCCGCGATGTCCTGCTGTTTCCGCACATGCGGCCGGAGAGCTGAGCGGGCGCGAGCGACAGGCAGAAAACCCGGCTCAGGGAGAGCCGGGCTTTTGCGATTTCGGTGCGGAGCCTATTTGCGCGCGGACGGCCCGTTGTACTCGATGCCGTTGCTCATGTGGGTAAGAAAGAATTCGAGATTGCGGTACTCGGTCCCCTGCGGCGCGAAGGGCTTGGCGCGCACTTGTTCGAGGCAGCCGCTGAAGCGGCGATGCAAGGTGCCCAGCTCACCCCACTTGGAGCGGTACACCGGCCAACCTGTGGTGTGGCCCAGCGCGGGGCTGAGAATATCGGCGCGGAGGTACTGGCCGGTGCTTTCGAAATGGCAGTGTGCGCACGAGAAGTTCAGCTGGCCGCGACGGGCGAAGTAGAACTGCTTGCCCTGGTCGTAGGCCGCCTGCGCATCGGCATTGGGGATGCGCACATCGGTCTTCTGTCCGCGTGAGCTAAACGCCATGTAGGCGAGCAGGCTCGCGATCGGGCCCTTGTTGTAGTCGAGCGGCTGCTCGCCATGCCGCGTACGGCATTCGTTGATCGCCAGCGGCAGAGTCACCACCATCTTGCGGGCATCGTCCCAGTGCGGGTAGTGCTTATTTTGCGCCGGCCCGGCCGGGAAACAGTCGGCGTAGCCCTTGCCGTTCGCAAAGGGCGCCTCCCACAACTCGCGGCCTTCCTCGATCATCGGTTCGTAGGGAGGGAACTCCTCGATTGCCTGCCAACTCTGGCGGGAGGCCGCATCGATGGCGTACACCCCGTTGGCGAACTCCTGCAGCGGCACACCGGGAAAGCGCTTGGCAAAGTAATCGCGATACCGTTGCAGATCCTCGGCCGGCGTGCTGGCGGCGGCGGGATTCGCATAGACAGCGGCAGCGCCGAGCGCGCAGGCGCCAAGCAGCAGCCTCAGGGTCTTGTTCATGGAACGCTTCTCCTCCACGCAGGGACTCGCCCGAGCCGGCCGCCACCGCGGGGCGGGGCAGCGGCCAACGCATCCGTTCTTCGGGGCCTACTTGATCTGGTCGGTCGCCGAGTCGCTGTCGCCCTTATTGTCGACCCAGGCCAGCGTGAGTTCGTCGCCGGCCTTTGCGCCCTGGAACTTGAACGACAGGTAGGGATTCTTCGACACCCCGCCGCTCCACAGGGCCGTCAGCACCGTGTTGCCGCCGTGCGTGCAGCTGACCTCCTGGATGAAGTGCGCCGGGATCAGCTCGCCGGTCTTGCTGTCCTTGGTCTGCCCGGTCTCCATCGGGTGGGTGATCAGCGCCTTCACCGTGGTCACGCCGCCCTTCTCCTGGGCGCGCAGTTTGATCGTGTTCGTTGCCATTGCCTTGTTACCTCGACTCAATTCAGTTGTTGGATGCGCCGCAGGCGCCTCCCGGCGTGCAAATCGGCTGTCCTGCCGATTTGTCTCCCAGGGGGAGAAAGGACCAAGCCGGGGCCGCTAGCCGCCGCAGCCGCCGATGGTGACCTTGACGCTCTTGCGGTTCGCGTACAGCGTGCCGCCGGCCTTCACCACCGCCACCACATCACCGGTCTTGCCCATCTTGATGCGGGTCGACACGTCCCCCAGCGCCCCGGGGCCGAGGTTGAAGGCGGCCGCCAGCGGCGAGGGGTTGTTCTCGGCAATGATCGCAATCGACTCCGCCGCCATGGTCGTGGTGACCGTCACCGGCACCACCGCACCGTTCTCGGCGATGTCCGGCGCCTTGATCTCGATCTGGTCGGTCGCCTCGGTGGCGGAGGAGCCGAGCAGGGCGCCGACCGCCTCGTCGAGCCCCTTGGCGTGAAACGCGCTCTCGGGCCAGGCCGCCAGCACGGCCTGCGGACTCAGCAGGCCGGCGCCCACCGCCACCCCGACGGCACT
>JBFZDU010000414.1:0-3095 GCA_041307205.1 Gammaproteobacteria bacterium
CGCCGCCGAGTTGCGCTCGCTCGCCGAACAGTTGGCGGGACAGCGGGGAAAAGCCGAGCTGGCGCTGCGCAAGGAGGGGGTCGTGCTGGAAACCCGGATCCGCGAGATCGACCTCGAGATGGCGGACAAGCCCGACCTCGAGAAGGCACGCCTGGAGGCCAGCATCCGCACCACGGCGGCGGTGGAACAGTCGCTCAAGCTCAAGGAGGACCAGCGCACGCCCGGCGCGGCGCTGGCGGTGCTGGTCTGGGTGGTACTGCCCGACGACCTGCGGGGCTTCGGCTGCCTCGACGACGTCTGGGTGAGCGATCTGCAGAGTTGGCCGGCCCGGGCAGTCGCGCTGCGCGAGCAACTGACCCGGGTCGCTTTCGCCCACGCCGCCTCGCGGGGCAAGAACGAGAAGATGGAACTGCTCTACCGCTACCTGGCGGGCGACCAGTTCCGGCAGCGGGTGCTGGGCATAGTCGAGGCCTTTACCGGCATGCAGGCGCAGTTGGCGCGCGAGCGGCGGGCCATGGAGAAGTTATGGCGCGAATGCGAGAAGCAGATCGAGCGGGTAACGACCAACAACGTGGGTATGTACGGCGAGATGCGCGGGCTGATCGGGGCCTCGATGCAACAGATCCGGGCATTGGAACTGGATGGCGAGGAACTGGAGGAATTGAGCGCAGACGAAGACGGCTGATAACGGACCGGCATTGCCCCGGCCGGTGAGGGGCGGTCCCGCTAACTGGTTCGCAACCTGCTGCCGTCCGGCCAGCCCAGTGCGGCGGTAAAGGCAAGGAAAAGCCCCTAAGTCGTTGAAACTTAAGGGCCAATAGTATCTGGTGCCGAGGAGAGGACTTGAACCTCCACCGGGTTTCCCCGACACGGACCTGAACCGTGCGCGTCTACCAATTCCGCCACCTCGGCAGGTGGTGTTCATCCCCGCAGTGGCGAGGAAGCGCGAACTCTACATGGGCGGTTTTTTGCTGTCAACGCTACAATACCCCGATTCTCAGCATCCAATGGAAGCCCAGTGCCCAAGACCAAAAAGCCCCGCGGCGGATCCGCGGACCAGGACCCGTACCGGGTTCGCGAGGCGCGCAAGTACGCCAACCCCATCCCCAGCCGCGAGTTCATCCTGGCGCTCCTGGAGGAAAACGCGGCACCGCTGCGCTACAACGAGATCGCCGAACGCCTGGCACTGACCGACGAAGAACCGCGCGAGGCGTTGTCGCGGCGCCTGCGGGCGATGGAGCGCGACGGCCAGGTGGTGCGCAATCGGCGTGACGGCTACTGCGTGGTCAACACCCTGGACCTGGTGGCGGGCCGGGTGATCGGTCACCCGGACGGCTTCGGGTTCCTCAAGCCGGACGAGGGCGGCGACGACCTGTTCCTGTCGGCGCGGCAGATGAAGCCGCTGTGGCACGGCGACCGCATCGTCGCCCGGGTGACCGGCCTGGATAACCGCGGCCGGCGCGAGGGGGCCGTGGTGGAGATCCTGGAGCGGGGGGTCGAGCGCCTGGTCGGGCGTCTGCACCTGGATGCCGGGGTCGGTTTTGTGGTCCCGGACAACAAGCGCCAGAACCACGAGGTGCTGATCCCGCCCGAACACCTGGCCGGCGCCGTCGATCGCCAGATGGTGCTGGTCGAGATCATCGAGCAGCCGGTCGACTGGAAGCAGCCCATCGGCCGTATTACGGAGGTGCTGGGCGACCACATGGCGCCGGGTATGGAGACCGAGGTGGCGCTGCGGGCGCACGACATCCCGGTGGCCTGGCCCGAGCCGGTCGAGGCCGAGACCGCCGGCCTGGGCGAGCAGGTGCCCGAGGAGGTCAAGCAGGGGCGGGTGGACCTGCGGCAGCTGCCCCTGGTCACCATCGACGGCGCCGACGCGCGCGATTTCGACGACGCGGTCTACTGCGAGCGCAAGGCCAAGGGGTGGCGCCTGCTGGTCAGCATCGCGGACGTGTCGGCCTACGTGATGCCGGGCACGGCCCTGGACCTGGAGGCCTACAAGCGCGGCAACTCGGTGTACTTCCCCGACCGGGTCATCCCGATGCTGCCCGAGGTGCTGTCGAACGGGCTGTGTTCGCTCAATCCGCAGGTCGACCGCTTGTGCATGACCGCCGAACTGTATTTCGACGGCGAGGGCAAGTTGTACCGCTCGCGCTTCTTCGCGGCGGTGATGCGTTCGCACGCGCGCCTCACCTATGACGAGGTCGGCGAGCTGCTGGACGGCGACGCGCAGCTGTGCGCGCGCCACACCGCGCTACTGCCGCACCTGCACGAACTGCATGCCCTGTACAAGGTGCTGCACGGCGCCCGCGCGGTGCGCGGCGCCATCGATTTCGACACCACCGAGACCCGCTTCCGCTTCGGCGCGGACGGCAAGCCGGTGGAGATAGTGCCGCTGGTGCGCCACGACGCCCACCGCATCATCGAGGAGTGCATGCTGGCTGCCAACGTGGCGGCGGCGCGCCTGCTGCTGCGCAAGAAGATCCCGGCGCTGTACCGCATCCACGACCGTCCCAGTCCGGAGAAGCTCACCGACCTGCACTCCTTCCTGGGCGAACTGGGGTTGCGGCTCGACGGCGGCCTGGAGCCGACCGCCAAGGAATACGCCGACCTGCTCGACCGGGTGCAGGGTCGTGCCGATGCCCACATGATCCAGACGGTGCTGCTGCGCTCGATGATGCAGGCCGTGTACAGCGCCGAGAATGTCGGCCACTTCGGCCTGGCCTTCCCGGCCTATGCCCACTTCACCTCGCCGATCCGCCGTTACCCCGATCTGATGGTGCACCGCGCCATCAAGCATCTGTTGGCCGACGGCACCCCAGCGGACTTCGAGTACTCGCAGCCCCAGCTCACCACCATGGGCGAGCACTGCTCGATGACCGAGCGGCGCGCCGACGACGCCACCCGCGACGTGGTCGATACCCTCAAGTGCGAGTACATGCTGGACAAGGTCGGTGGTACCTACATGGGCATCATCACCGGGGTGAACAGCTTCGGGGTGTTCGTGGAGTTGGAGGACGTCTATGTCACCGGCCTGGTGCATGTCACCGCGCTCGACTACGACTATTTCCGCTTCGACCCGGTCGGCCATCGCC
>JBFZDU010000415.1:0-16371 GCA_041307205.1 Gammaproteobacteria bacterium
CATCCGCACCTTCGAGTACCTGGGTGCGGTGCCGGCGCTGCTGGTGCCGGACAATCTGAAGAGTGCTGTCGCCCGCCCTTGCTGGTATGAGCCCCAGGCCAACGCCACGTACGAGGAGCTGGCCACCCACTACGGCACGGCCATTCTCCCCGCCCGGAAAAGGAGCGTGGTCAGGTCTTGAATTGTGAATTCAAGAGTCAAGACCTGGCCCTGTTCGTCCGCTTTTCCGTGGTCAATGTATACGCGTAGCCCGGGCGCCCCGGGCAGCAACCCCGGGGCCGACGCTCACTGGTACTTGATGCGGTGCCGCAGGTCCTCGATTTCGGTTGCGGCATCACTCAGGGTGACGCCGTCGCCCGCCGTGCCGACGATCACGCCCTTGCCGGCGACCGGAATCAAGGTGTCGATCTGAAACCGGCCAGCGCTGCGCCGCAGGAAACATTCTTCGTCGAAATACAGCAGATCGCCGGCGGTGCCCACGGAGTCCGACGCTATGGTGTCGAACCCGATCAACGCCTTGATCTCGTCCAGCCCGGCGATTTCGATCGTTTCGATGGACTGCGCGTCCGGGGTAATTAACAGCGCTCTCATGGATATTTCCCCTGGGCACTCGGCCCCGTTGCTGATTCGGTCTGCCCGGCAAGCGCTGGACTGGGGGACAGTCTAGGCCATGAGGGCGGGCCGCCTAAATCGTTTGTTCATTGCCTAACAATAGTTCTTGACGATGATAAATAGGGCCGGCGGCAACCCGCCCACCCCGGCCCAAACTCGCTGCTTTGGTTCGATCAGCCCACAGTAAGCGGCCTGCTGCGCGTTGCTCATGGCCATTCCCGACCGTTTCCTGATCGGCTCGGACACTTGGAGCAATTCCCAATGGGCGAAATACCAGGACTTGATCGAGACCCACCGTGCCTGGCTGCGACACTTGCCGCGCGCGGTCGCGGAGCAGATTACCTACCGTAACGCGGAACGCCTGTTCGGGCGCAAGGTCACGACCGAACTGCTGGGGCGCCCTGATTCGGCAGCGCTGCGTGGCGGGTTACCATGACCGGCCTCATCAGCGTGCGGCCCGGGACGGGCCGGGGGTCGGCGGTCGCAATGCATAGAATTTCCGTTTCGCTCGAAATCGCCAGCGTCGGGCTGGCGATCCTGGGCCTATTGTATCGCGCCACGCTCTATTGGCAGATTCCGGTGGCTTCGGGTGAACCCTATGGCTTGGGTGATGTCCTGGACTTGGGGTTCATGGTGTTGCTGTTCGTGGTCGCTGCCGGCTGCGCGGCGACCGGAGTGTGGCTCAGCGCCAGCGGCGATGCGGCCGCGCGGCGGCTGGCTTTCCGGCCGGTGCTGATCGGTATCCTGAGTTTCGTTATCTACTACTTCGTGCATCCGGCCGTGCCGCGCCTGCTGTGAGACGCGGCTGCACTCAGGGGCTCGCCAGCAGTTCCGGCGATGTGGTCATCCGCTGGTAACCGCCCTGCCAGCGGTTGGAAAGCTCCCGTTCTTCCAGCGGCCGGAATCTTCGATCGCGTTCGTGCGCCCGGTTGTAGTCGCGCCGGGTGGGCTCCTGCCGGTAATCGGGTGAACCGGCAGGGTCGCCACGCCAGGGTGGCGGCGCGGCCCCCGGCCTGCCGCCTTGCGGGTCGATGCCTTGCCTGTCCAGCGGCCGGAAGGCCTGGCCCCCGGAAGGTCCCGGATCCCAGTTGCCACGTGGTGTGCCGCGGAAGCTATAGCTGGGACTGCCAAGGGTCGGCGCGGGGACGGATTGCGGCACCTGTTGGGCGGCTTCCGGCGGGCGGAAGTTGGCAGGGGGTGGACCGGGCGGCGCTGCAACGGTGCGGCTGAGCGTCGGCCGCGACGGCGTTTCCGGCGCGACCTCATCGTCGCTGAACAAGTAGTAGAGCGCGCCGACAGCGAACAGGATCATGGCCAGCCGGACTAGGGGTTTATTCATTGTTTCCTACGCTGCGCTGCGGTTATAGGGGTCTTGCCTTGGTGACTCGCGAGTCCCCGCGATAGTTTCTTTTTCGGTAGACACTCCGGCGCTTAAATCCTTCTCCTGGTCCCGTCCCCGACCCGCCAGCGGCCGGTCGCGGCACTGATCCATGCGCCCGGCCGAGGCCTGCCCGGTCCAGAATAGTCGCTGCGCCCCGGGCGCGAAAGGCTTGGGAACGGAACGCCTGGGTGGTGCGGCGCCGTCAGAGGCGGCAGCACGTCGCACCACCGTGCTCGATCCAGCCGTGGATCAGCTGCGGCGTGTTGCGGGCGCTCGCGCAACGGCCGGCATGGTCGATCAAGATGAACCCGCCGCGCCCGGCCACTTTGCGCGCCAGGTACTCGATGCCCTGTTGCGCCGCGGCGGCCGCGTCCAGGCCCTTGAAGTCGATCAGGTCGGCCAGCGTCTTGGCCAGGGCGGTGCGCAGGAAGTGCTCGCCGACCCCGGTGCAGGACGCGGCGCAGCTGGCATTGTCGGCATAGACCCCGGCCCCGATCACGGGCGAATCACCAACCCGGCCGCAGCGCTTGTTGACCATGCCGCCGGTCGAGGTCGCGGCGGCCAGGTTGCCCCGGGTGTCGCGCGCGACCGCGCCGATGGTGCCGTACCGGTCGCCCCGACCGTCCGGCGCTGGCCGCGGCGGGTCGTGGTCGGGTCCGGGCTGTTGCGCGCACCGCGCCGCCTGCCATTGCGCGAGCCGCTGCGGCGTCAGGAAGTAGCCGTCGGGTACCGACTCGAAACCGCAGCAGGCCGCGAAACGCCGGGCGCCTGCGCCGCTCAACAGCACCGGCTCGCCGCGTTCCAACAGGGCGCGGGCCAGGCGCACCGGGTTGGCAACGGTGTCGATGCCCGCTACCCCCCCGGCACGCAGGCTGGCGCCGCACATGATGCCGGCGTCCAGTTCGACCCGGCCGTCCTCGTCGAGTACCGCGCCGATGCCGGCATTGAACAGCGGGTCGTCTTCCAGCAGGGCGGCGCAATGCTCCACCGCGTCCAGGGCGCTGCCGCCGGCCGCCAGCAGTTGCCGGCCCTGTTCGAGCACGCGGCGCATACTGTCGAGGTAAGGCGCCGCCTGCTGCGGGTCGGCGAGCCGGTCGAGGTCACCGGCGCCGCCGTGGATCATCAGGGAATAGCTCGGGTGCATTGGCCTGCCTGCAGGGTCGGGCGCGAGAGCGCCGATTGACCGCGCCTGCGTGCCCGGATGATAGCGTGAAAGTCACGCTGCACAGTCTTGCCCCGCCCCCTGGGATGGGGTGAGCAACGGACGGATCAAGGCGCTGGCGGGCGGCACGCCGACCCGCCGGCTTCTATACTTGGCGGCCCATTGCTCCGACGAGGTGCCCCCAGATGCGCTACGCCCTGACTTTGGTTTTGCTCCTGCCCGTCCTGGCCCTGGCGGCCGGGCCGCGCGGCCCGGCCGTGCCCGATTACCCGGCCGATCAGGTCGCCCCGGGGATCTACGTGATTCACGGCCCGCGCGAGTACCCGACCGCGCAGAACCAGGGTTTCATGAACAACCCGGCCTTCATGGTCACCGCCGACGGTGTGGTGGTGATAGACCCGGGCTCGAGCGTGCAGACCGGCGAAATGGTGTTGCGGCAGATCCGGCGGATCACCGACCGGCCGCTGCTCGCCGTTCTCAACACCCACGTGCATGGCGACCACTGGCTGGGCAATCAGGCGCTGCGTGCGGAACGGCCGGAAGTGCCCATCTATGCCCACCCGCGCATGCTGCAGCAGGTGGCCGAGGGTGCCGGTCGGGACTGGGTGGAGCGGATGCTCAGTGCCACCGAGGGCGCCACCCGCGGCACCGAGGTGGTGGGGCCGAACATTGCGGTCGACGACGGCGACACGATCGAACTGGGCGGCGTGACCTTCCGTTTCCACTATTTCGGGCATGTGCACAGTCTCACCGACCTGATGATCGAGGTGGTGGGGCACGAGGTGCTGTTCCTGGCCGACAACGCGACCAACCAGCGCATCGTGCGCATGGACGACGGCTCCTTCAGCGGCAGCATCGCCGCGCTGGATGCGGCCAAGGCGCGGATCTCGGCCAAGGTGCTGGTGCCGGGGCACGGACCGACCGGCGGCTGGGAGATTGTGGACAGCTACCGCGAGTACCTGGCCGGTGTCTACGAAACTGTCGTGGCCTTGTACGGCCAGGGCGTCAGCGATTTCGAGATGAAGCCCCAGGTGGCCGCACGACTGACCCGCTTCAAGGACTGGCCGGGGTTCGAGGACGAGTTGGGCAAGCACATTTCGCTCGCCTATCTGGAGGCGGAGGGGCAGGCGTTCTGAGGGGCTGCCGCGGGGTTCGGGGCGCGGCCGAGGGGGCGCCCCGTCGCGCCGGTTCCCGCCCGCGTGTAACATGCCGGCTCCCAATCAATCCATGCAGAAGATCGCGGGCGATGAGTATCAAATCCGACAAGTGGATTCGCCGCATGGCCGAGCAACACGGCATGATCGAACCCTTCGAGCCCGGGCAGGTCCGGGATGGCGAACACGGCCGGGTGATTTCCTACGGGACTTCCAGCTACGGCTACGACATCCGCTGCGCCGACGAATTCAAGATCTTCACCAACATCAATTCCGCGATCGTCGACCCGAAAAACTTTGACGCCAACAGTTTCGTCGACCTGAAGTCGGACATCTGCATCATCCCGCCCAATTCCTTCGCGCTGGCCCGGACCGTGGAGTTCCTGCGCATCCCGCGCAGCGTGCTGACCGTGTGCCTGGGCAAATCTACCTATGCGCGCTGCGGCATCATCGTCAATGTCACGCCGCTCGAACCCGAGTGGGAAGGCCATGTGACCCTGGAGTTCTCCAACACCACGCCGCTGCCCGCCAAGATCTACGCCAACGAGGGAGTGGCGCAGATCCTGTTCTTCGAATCGGACGAGGAGTGCGAGACCTCTTACCGCGATCGCGGCGGCAAGTACCAGGGCCAGCGCGGGGTCACGCTGCCGCGCCCCTGAGCGGTGAGGTTCAGGGCGACAGCGGCCCGCCGTGGCGTTGCACCAGCTCCATGCGGATGCGCCCATCGGGCGCGGCCCGTTCGATCAACACCGGCACATGGTCCCACTCCGGCGCGATCCAGATGATGCGATCCGGCGTGTCGCCGTCGGTGAAGCAAGCCACCCCGATCGCATCCACCGTGCCGGCCGGCACGGTCAGGCGCTCGCGGGCGTGGCGCCGGAAGCGCATGCTCAGGGTGCGCTCCGGTTCGGCCACCGCGAAGCTCAGGTCGTCCTCGCCGTGCGCCACCGCTTGCACCAGGCGCAGCAGGTAGCTCAGGCGGTCCTGGGTGTCCGCGGCCAGCGGCGTCGACTCGGCCGCCTCGCCGGACTGGATATGCAGCTTGGCGGCGTTCCAATCGAAGACCTGTTCGAGCAGTTGGGTGCCCGCAGCCTCGCGCACGCTGTAGAAATAACTGGTCGGGACGACCGGGCCGTCGCGCCCCGTGCCCTCGCTGCCTTCGAGGATCTCGTGCTCGGCGTTCTCGGTCGCCATCTTGCCGTCCGGGATGGTGTAGGCCTCAAAGGTGTAGTGCCCGCCTTCGTCCCGGTTCAGCCGGAACAGGGTACGCGCCACCAGTTCATCGTTGAACAGCAGCTGGTACTCGGCGTCATAGGTCTGCAGCGCCCCGGCCGGGCCGCACAGCAGCTGCAGCGCCAGCGCGAACCAAACCGGCGTGCCCCGGCTGCCGCACCGCGGAATCCGGGGAAACCATTGCGCCATCAACCTGAGCGGCGGGCGCGTCATGCCGGCGCCGTGCTGCGGTCGAGATCGACCGGTCGCGCCAGCGGGGCGTCGTCCAGCCACACCCGGTCGCCACGCAGTCGCAGGCGACCCTCGGCAAACCAGCGTACCGCCAGCGGGTAGAGGACGTGTTCGCGCGCCAGCACGCGTGCCGCGAGGGTGTCGGGGTCGTCGCCGGCCAGCACCGGCACGCGTGCCTGGACAATCACCGGGCCGCCGTCCAGTTCCTCGGTGACGAAATGGATGCTGGCGCCGTGCTCCCGCTCCCCGGCGGCAAGCGCCCGGGCGTGGGTGTGCAGACCCTGGAACTTGGGCAGCAGCGAGGGGTGGATGTTGAGCAGACGGCCCCGGAAATGTTGCACGAACGCCGGGGTCAGGATCCGCATGAACCCGGCCAGCAGCACCAGCCCGGGGGCATAGCCGTCGATCAACGCTGCCAGGGCACGGTCGAAGGCGGCGCGGTCGGCATAGGCCTGGTGGTCCAGCACCTGCGCCGGGATCCCGGCGCGGCGCGCCCGCTCCAGCCCGAACGCATCGGGGCGGTTGCTGATCACGGCCCGGATCGTCACCGGCAGGTCCGCGGCGGCGGCGTCGATAAGTGCCTGCAGGTTGGTCCCGCCGCCGGAGATCAGCACCACCACCGGCAGGGTCGGCTGGCCCGCCATCAGGCGTAGCGCACGCAGGGCTCGGGGCAGCCGCAGGGGCCGATCTCGCCGATGTCGTAAACTGTCTCGCCGGCCGCGGTGAGCAGGTGCGCGGCCCGGCCCGCATCTTCGGGCGCCACGCACACCACCATGCCGATGCCGCAGTTGAAGGTGCGCAGCATCTCGGGCTCGGCCACGCCGCCCTGGCGCTGCAGCCATTGGAAGACCGCCGGACGTGGCCAGGCCGCGGTGTGGATCACCGCCTCGGTGGCGGCCGGCAGGACGCGCGGCAGGTTATCGGTCAGGCCGCCGCCGGTGATGTGGGCGAGGGCGTGCACCTCGACCTCGGCGAGCAGGGCCAGCAGCGGCTTGACGTAGATCCGGGTCGGTGCCAGCAGGGCATCGCCCAGGGTGCGCCCTTCGAGGTCCTGGTCCAGGGCCGCGCCGCTGCGCTCCAGGATCTTGCGGATCAGCGAATAGCCGTTGGAATGCGGTCCCGAGGACCCGAGGCCCAGCAGCACGTCGCCCGGGCGGACCCGCTCGGGCTGGAGGATCCGGGCCTTCTCGACTATGCCCACGGCAAAACCCGCGAGGTCGTACTCCTCGCCGGCATACATGCCCGGCATCTCGGCCGTCTCGCCGCCGGTCAGGGCGCAGCCGGCTTGTTCACAGCCACGCGCAATGCCGCCGATTACCTCGGCTGCGGCGTCTACATTGAGATGGCCGGTGGCATAGTAATCGAGGAAAAACAGCGGCTCGGCGCCGGTTACCACGATGTCGTTGACGCACATGGCGACCAGGTCGATGCCGATGGTGTCGTGCCGGCCCAGTTGCATGGCGAGCTTGAGTTTGGTGCCCACCCCGTCGGTGCCCGAGACCAGCACCGGCTGGCGGTAGCGCTCGACCGGCAGTTCGAACAGGGCGCCAAAACCGCCCAGGCCGGCCAGCACCCCGGGGCGCAGGGTGCGTTGCACCAGCGGCTTGATACGCTCCACCAGGGCATCGCCGGCGTCGATGTCCACGCCCGCCTGGCGGTAGTCGAGCGACGGGGACGCGTGCGGGTCGGAAGGGGCTGACAAGGGGGTGCTCCGCGGCAGGTCTGAATCCGCCCCGGATTGTAGCGTCAATCGGCGGTTCGCGCTGCTGGTGTGCAGGGACGGCAGGCCGGCTGCCGGTGAGGCTGCTAGAATGGCGCGCCATGAAGACCAATAACACCCTGGCCGCGGTGGCGGCCTGCCTGCTCGGGTGGTGGCTGCTGGTCGCGCCTGGCGCGGCCGTGGCTGCCGTCGATGACTTGTACGCTGCCGAGGCGGGCGTCAGCGGCGAGGATGCCGAGGAGCGCAACCGCGCCATCGCCGCGGCCTTCCGCGCCGTGTTGGTGAAGCTGACCGGCGACCGCATGGTGGGTGCGCGCACCGGCGTCGAGGAATTGGTCGGCCGGGCCCCCATGCTGGTGCAGCAATACCGCTACCGGGTCGCCGAGCCGGCCGGCGATGCCGCGCCGGCGCGGTTTCTGTGGGTGCGGTTCGACGCCGCCGCGGTGGACCGGCTGCTCGCCGAGCGCTCCTGGCCGGTCTGGCGCGCGCCGCGGTCGCGGCTGCTGGCCTGGCTGAGTGTCGAAGCGGACGGCCGGCGCGGCCTGCTCAGCGCCGAGACCGAGCCGGTGGCGTTGCAGGCGCTGCGCGAGCGCGCGGCGCAGCGCGGCGTAGCGGTGCAGTTGCCGCTGCTGGATCTGGAGGATCAGGCTCGCTTGACCGCCGCCGATCTGTGGAGTGGCTTTGAGGAGCCGATCCGCGGCGCATCGCAGCGCTACGGCGAAGGGCCGGTGCTGGTCGGTCGCCTCAAACTGCTCGGGCAGGGGCGCTGGCAGCCCGACTGGCTGTTGCTGGGGGCCGAGGGCAAGCAGGGCTTCAGCGGGGCGCCGGGCGGCTTGGCGGAGATCTTGGCGGCGGGGGTGGACGAGGCGGTAGACCGCCTGGCGGCCCGCCACGCCCCCAGCGTGGCGGTGAGCGGACCCGCCCCGGCGCGGGTGACGGTCAGCGGGGTGTACGACCTGCCGGACTACGCCGCGGTGCTCCAGGTCATGGGGGCCGCTGGCGGAGTGGGTCGCCTCGCGCTGCGCAGCGTGAGCGGCGATACCCTGGTGTTCGACGTCTGGCTGGACGGCGGCGCTGCTGCGCTGGTCGACCAGCTCGGGGCCGAGCCCCGGTTGCGGGCACAGCCCGAGACCGGTTTGGGGAACGGCGAGCTGTCGCGCCTCAACTACCAGTGGGCGCCCTGAGCGGCGTCGCTGCCACCGCCCCCATGTTCGCGCCGCGGGACATACCCAACCTGATCAGTGTCGGTCGGGTCATACTGGTTTTCCCGGTGATCTGGGCATTGCTGGAGCAACACTTCGGGCTTGCCCTGGTGCTGTTCCTGATCGCCGGGGTGTCGGATGGCCTGGACGGCTACCTGGCCAAGCGCTACCGCTGGGAGTCGGACCTGGGGGGCATCCTCGATCCCCTGGCCGACAAGTTTTTGCTGATCTCGACCTACCTGTGCCTGGGCTGGCTGGGCGAACTGCCCGTCTGGTTGGTGGGCCTGGTGCTGCTGCGCGACCTGGTGATCGTCACCGGGGCCGTGGTGTACAACTTCCGGGTCGCCGCCTTCCAGGCCAGCCCCTTGCCGATCAGCAAGCTCAATACGCTGCTGCAGATCGTGCTGGCGCTGCTGGCGGTGGTCGATCTGGGCTGGCGGGCACTGCCCGACGGGCTGTTGAGCACCCTGGTGGTGCTGGTCACCATCACCACCGCGGCGAGCGGCCTCGCCTATGTGCTGCAGTGGGGTCGGCGCGCCCTGCGCCACGGCCGCGACTGAAGGTGCCGGGGCTCAGGGCGCGGCCCGCCGCAGCTGCGCGCGGACGAAGCTCAGGCTGAGGCGCCGCCGCTCGGCCAGGGCGGCGCGGTCGAGTCGTTCCAGGGTCGCGCGCAGGCTCGGCAGATCGCGCGGGCAGCGGTGCAGGATGTACTGCGCCGCGTCTGCCGACAGGTGCAAGCCGCGCCGTTGCGCCTCGCGCTGCAGAAAGTCCAACCGGCCCGGGTCGTCCAGCGGCAGCAATTGAAAGCTCAGGCCCCAGGCCAGGCGCGTGCGCAGGTCGGCCAGTCCCAACGGCAACGCCGCCGGGCCGGCAGCCGCCGCGAATACCAACCGGGTGCCCGCAGCCCGGGCGCGGTTGTAGAGGTGGAACAGGCCGAGTTCCCAGTCCGCCTGCCCGGCGATTGCCTGCACGTCGTCCACTGCCAGCAGGTCCAGCTGCTCCATGCCCTCCAGCAGCGCCACCCCGAGGGTGGCGGTTTCCGCCAGGGGCAGGTACCCGACCGGCACGCCGGCGCGCTCCGCCGCGTCGCAGATCCCCAGCAGCAGGTGGCTGCGGCCGCAGCCCGGAGTGCCGGACACGTACAGCTGGCGTTCGCGCCCCGCCACCACGGCATGCGCCGCCGCCAGGACCGCGGCGTTGGGGCCGGCGACCCAGTCGTCCAGCTGTTGCCTGGGCCGCAGGTCGAGCGCCAGGGGCAGCTGGGCGGTCACGCCTGCTGCAGCGCCAGCCAGCGTGCGTGCAGGGACGCGCCGAGCAGGAGTGCGGTCGCCAGCACGGCCTCGACCACGCCCAGCGCCTGTTCCCCCGGGCTGCTGATCAGAGTCACCAGGCCGTGCAGCAAGTAGAGCAGGGCAATCAGGGCGCCCCAGACATAGGCCTTGGGGCGGTTGGCCAGCATGCCGCGCAGCGGCAACACCAGGGGCAGGGCAAACAGTGCAAAGGCCGATACCGCCACTGCGCCAGGCCAAGCCCCCAGCGCCCAGCCCACAACGAACAGTGCGAGCCCGGCCAGGGCGGCCAGGGTCAGCCAGCGCATCGCGGTGGCCATCAGCCGCGGTCGGCCAACTGGCGGCCGAGGCGGCCGAGGCGTCGGCCCAAGGCGCGGCACAGGCGCAGTTCCGCCTCGGTCAGGGGCAGCTTGCCGTCGGTCCCGGCCCGGTGCGACGGGCCATAGGGGGTGCCGCCCGAATCCGTGGTCAGCAGGTCGGCTTCGGCGTACGGCAGGCCGGCGATCAGCATGCCGTGGTGCAGCAGGGGCAGCATCATCGACAGCAGGGTGGTTTCCTGGCCGCCGTGCAGACTCGCGGTGGAGGTGAATACCCCGGCCGGTTTGCCGATCAGGGCACCGCTCATCCACAGCTCGCTGGTGCCATCGAGAAAATACTTGAGCGGCGCCGCCATGTTGCCGAAGCGGGTCGGGCTGCCCAGGGCGAGCGCGGCGCAGCCGCGCAGGTCGTCCAGGCTGACGTAGGGCGGCCCGGACGGCGGGATCTCGTCGGCGCTGGCCGCGCACACGCTGGACACCGCCGGGACGGTGCGCAGCCGTGCCTCCAGGCCGGCCTCCTCGACCCCGCGCGCCACCTGCCGGGCCATCTCGGCGGTGGCGCCATGGCGGCTGTAATACAAAACCAGGGCGTAAGTCATATCAGAACAGTTCCAGAATGCGCTCGGGCGGGCGGCCCAACACGGCCTTGCCGCCGCGGATCACGATCGGCCGTTCGATCAGCTTGGGGTGGGCTACCATGGCGGCGATCAGCTGGGTGCGGGTCAGGGCCGGGTCATCGAGCCGGTGCTCGCGGTATTCGGGCTCCTGACGGCGCATCAGTTCGCGCGGTTCCAGCCGCAGCAGTTCGAGGATGCGGCCGAGTTCTTCGGCCGTGGGCGGTTCTTTGAGGTATTCCACGATCTGCGGCGCCAGGTTTTGCTCCTGCAGCAACTGCAGGGTCTGGCGCGACTTGCTGCAGCGCGGGTTGTGGTAGATGGTTAGGGTCATGGGTCGGCGGTGAGTTGCGGGAAAGTGCCGCAATTCTAGCAGCGTCGCCCGCGGCACAAGGAGCCCCAGGAATGACCGAAGACGTGCAGCAGGCCAGCCGCGGAGCGGCAGTGCGCAGACTCGCCGCGGGGGCCTTCGCATTCGGCCGGTTGCTGCTGGGTCAATTCGCCAAGCATCGCGGCGCGGAGCATGCCGCCGCACTGTCGTACACGACGCTGCTGTCCCTGGTGCCGTTGATGACGGTGGTACTGGCGATCTTCTCGGCCTTCCCGATTGCCGATCAGGTCAGCCTGCTGGTCCAGGAATTCCTGTTCGCCAACTTCGTACCCGCCTCGGGCGCGGTGCTGCGCCAGCAACTGCAGGCCTTCAGCGCCAAGGCCGCGCAGCTGACCGGCGCGGGCTCACTCTTCCTGGTCCTGGTGGCGCTGCTGCTGATGCGCAGGATCGACCACGCACTCAACGCCATCTGGGAGGTGCGCCGCCAGCGCGGCCCGGTCGGCCGATTCGTGTTGTACTGGGCAATCCTGTCGCTGGGGCCGCTGCTGATCGGCGCCAGCCTGATCGCGACCTCCTACCTGGTCTCGCTGCCGCTCGTCTCGGACGCCGTCGCCACCGGCTTCGGCCGCCAATTGCTGGCGCTGACGCCGGTTGCGGCCTCTACGCTGGCGTTCACCCTGGTGTACGCGCTGGTACCGAACCGTCACGTCCCGATGCGCCACGCCCTGATGGGCGGCGTCCTGGCGGGGGTGCTGTTCGAGCTGGCGAAGGGTGTGTTCGGCTGGTATCTGACCACATTCCCGACCTACCAGGCGATCTACGGTGTGCTGGCCAGCATCCCGCTTTTTCTCGTTTGGCTGTATCTGTCCTGGACGGTGGTGTTGCTCGGCGCCGAGTTCACTTATTGTCTGGATATTTTCCGGCGCCAGGACGGGCTGACGGCCGCCCGTCGCCTGGGACTGGCCGACGCGGTGCGCCTGCTGTCCCTGCTGGGCGAGGGCCAGTCCTGGGCGTTGCAGCGCCTGGCGGCGGTCGAACCGCGCTGGAGCCAGCGCCACCTGGATGACCTGTTGTACGAACTGCGCGGCCTCGGCCTGGTGTATCGCACCGACCAGGGAAACTGGGTGCTGGGCCGCAGCCTCGACCAGGTGACCCTGAACGACCTGGCGCGGGCGGCGCGCTTCCGCCTGCCGCGGGCAGGTGATCCGGACTGGCCTGAGGACCCCGAGCTGGCCGAGGTCCTGGGCGCGGCGGGTGCCGGGCTGGCCACCGCGCTGCAGGTGCCGCTGGCGCGGTTCCGGCACCCACGTCCGGGTGCCGTGGCCACTAAGCGGAGTCGGGCATGACGGCGATCCGTTCGATCTCGCCGGTCTGCTCCCGCAGGCTGCCGAGCCGGACACGCTGCGGACCGGCGGGGCCGTTCAGTTCCAGTACGGCGGCGGCCCGGAAGCTGCCCGATGGGGCATACAGCTCCAGGGCCTGGGAGTCGGTTTCCTGGTGCAGCAGGGCCAGCCCGCTGCCGCGGTGCGCGCTGATGGTAACGGGGAACACGCGCCCGCCGAGTTTCTCGACCCCGATCTCGAGCAGGCCTTCGCCACGCTGCAGGCGCCGCCGCACCCGGCCCACGAATCCCACCTGGCGTTGCGGGTTGTCGGGCGCGCCGGTTTCGAACAGCACCAGGGTGCCGATGTCCAGCCGCGCCGCCGTTCTCAGCTCCAGCAGGAAGGCCGCGCCCCCCACCGAGTAGTTGATTTGACGGCAGATCTGCGGCGGTGGCGGCGCCGCCTGCGGCAGTGCCCGTGGTCTGCCCGGCGCGGGCGCGGGCGGGGGCGCCGCCGGTCCGCCAGCGAGTTCGACCAGACGCTGCTGAATGGCGTGCAGACCGGCGAACAAGCGGTACTCCGCCGAGCGCGGATGGCGCGGGAACACCCGTCCATGCTGCGTGGCCAGCGTCCGCAGAGCTGCGTGCAGGGCCGCTGCCGGGGCGTCGCCGGGCATTCCTGCCTGCGATTCGAGGTGGCGCAGCAGCTGACCGAGCCGCAGGCAGCGGCAGTCTGCCCAGACGGCCAGCTCCGGCTGCCGCGCGAGCGTGAGGGGTGGGCAGGCGCCGGTCATGTCGACCGGGATGCCATCGGCGCAGCCCTGGCCCCCGGCCTCGAACTCGACCAGGTGCGCCACCTGGACCGCCGCGTCAAACATTGCCCATGCGGTCGCGGGCGCCAAGTGCAAGGGGTCGGCGAGCAGGAACAACAGGTTGCCGAAGAACAGGCTGTGGACGTCCGGCGCCGCGCGCGTGCCCTGGCTCGCCCGCACCGCGGCGCGCTCCAGGAAGGCGGCAATCTCATACAGTCGCAGCAGGTCGCGCCAGGTCTGCGGCGGAGGGGGTTGGTGGCGGAACAGTTCCAGGCGCAGGTGTCGTGCCAGCACGACCGCGGCGGCATACAGCTGGTCGACCGACGGACCCTTCGCCCTATCCAGCCCGGCGTTGATCTGCCGCTTGTGCAGCTGGGCGAGCGCCAGGGTCAGTTCGCCGTACGGCGGCAGCAGCTGGGCCAGGGTGCGCTGCCCGGCCGCGTTGTCCGGCTCGTTCACCAGGGCGACCACCGCGTGGTCGAGTTGGTCTACCGGTGCCTGCAGCAACTGTAACAAGCGCTCCAACTGCGGCAAGGCGCCGGGGTAATGCGCGAGCAAGCTGACTTGGCCCAGCAGTTCCGCCGTGGCGCGCACGGCGTTGACATTGGGCAGTTGCCCCAGCCAGGTCCTGAGCTCGGCGGCCGAGATCAGTGCCTTGGGATGGCATCCGGCCGCCGGCGGGGGCAGGAGCAGCCGTGGCAGTCCGGTGGTGCGAGCGGGACGCTTGCCGGGCCACTTACGAAACATGGAACCCTGTGCGAGTGAGCATGCCTAATCCCTGTCGGCCGCCGTGGCGGGCGGCATCTCGTTGTGCCTGTGGCGTAGACCTGCGACAACTCTATACCATCGGCAGCCGGGCCTGGAAAATCCTCCCAATTTCGCTGGATGCCTTTAGCTATGAATGAGACTGCAGCGCGGCACGAGCCCGCCACCGTTTTCAACGTCAGGCGCTGGGTCGTGGCGGCCTGCCTGGCCCTTGCCTCGGCCGCCCTCGCCGGATCGGATGCCGACTTCTCCCTGCCCGACCTCGAAGGCAAGGTGCATCGGCTGTCCGACTATCGCGGCAAGTGGGTGCTGGTGAACTACTGGGCCACCTGGTGCCCGCCCTGCCTGGAGGAGTTGCCGGAGCTGGAGGTGTTCCACAGCACCCATGCCGACAAGCATGCGGTGGTGTTGGGCGTGAACATGGAGGACATCAGCCTGGACGAGTTGCGCCGCTTCACGCAGGAACAGTTCCTGTCCTACCCGATCCTGTTGGCCGGCGCACGGCCGAGTAGTCTGCTCGGCGAGGTGCCGGGTTTGCCGACATCCTTCCTGATCAACCCGCAGGGAGAGATCGTCGCCCGGCAGGCGGGGCCGGTCACGGCCGAGGCGATCAAGAGTTACATCGAGCGCTACGAAGCCAAGTAAGGCGCCGCGGAGGGGTCATGAAATGAGGGTGGCGGGACAGATGGCGGGCGTGATTTCGGGGATCCTGGTCGCCTGGGCGGTGGCGGCGGCGGAAACCGTACCCGTGGCAGGCTTCTTCAACCAGACCTTCGGCGATTTCCGCGAGGAATTGCAGAGCGCGCGTGAGCAGGGCAAGAAGGGCTTGCTGATCATGTTCGAGATGGACGAGTGCCCCTTTTGTCACCGCATGAAAGCGACGGTGCTGAATCGTCCCGAGGTGCAGGCGTATTACCAGGACCACTTTCTGGTGTTCAGCGTCGATATCGAAGGCGATGTGGAGATCACGGACTTCGATGGCCAGCCGACCACCATGAAGGATTTCGCTTTCCGACAGTACCGCGTGCGCGCCACGCCCGTGTTCCAGTTCTTCGATTTGAACGGCGCGCCGGTCGACGGCGGTCGTTACACCGGGGCCACCCGGGACGCGGCGGAGTTCCTGCTGCTGGGGCGGTTCATTGCCGAAGGTCACTATCGGGACACGAGTTTCACCCGGTTCAAGCGGGCGCAGCAACGGCCCGCGGCCAGTTCCAGCTGATCGTCATGGGTTGCGTCGCTGCGGGCATGCGCGGCGGCCTGGCGGCCGCCGGCTTGCTCTTGGGCGGGCTGGCCGTGGCGGCGGTTCCGCCGCCGCTGCCCGATCCGCTGACCCTGGAGCAGGCGCTGGAACTGGCGGATGCGGCACATCCCACCCTGGAACTGGCGGCCGCACGCCGCGACGGGCAGGCAGCCAGCCTGGCCGGGGTCGTGGCCGAATCCAGCACCCGCGTGGATGTGGCGGGTGAGCTGCGCGCCGCAGAGCCTTCGCGCCGCTCGCTCGACCGCAGCACCAACGACAGCAGCGCACGCCTGCTGGTGCGCAAGCGGCTGTACGATTTCGGCTACACCGCAGCGAGCACGCGGGCCGCGGAACTCAGGTTGAGCGGCAGTGAGCGGGCCTACCTGGATGCGCGCCAGGAGCGCCGCCTGGAAATCATGGAGCGCTATTTCGACGTGCTGCTCGCCGACCTGGCCTACGCGCGCGACAACGAGGCCATGGCGACGGCCTTCGTCGATCTGGATAAGGCTCGGGACCGCGCCGAACTGGGCCAGGTCTCGGACGTGGCGCTGCTCGCCCTCGAAGCGGCCTACCAGGAGACGCGCCGCCAGCGCGGCGTCGCTGCCAATCGCCAGCGCCTGACCCGGGCGCAGCTGGCGACCGCGCTGAACCGGCCTGGGGAGCTGCCGGCCAATCTGGTCATGCCATCGGAGCCGGACACGGCGCAGCCGTCGCCCGAATTCGAGATCCTGGTGACCGAGGTACTGGCCGGCAATCCGCGGCTGCAGGGTCTGCAGGCCGAACTGGCTGCGGCCGAACAGGCGGTCGCAGCCGCATCCGCAGCCTACGGCCCGGTGTTGCACGGCGAGGCCGAGGCCAGCTACTACCACCGCCCGACTGCCACCACCAGTCCGCTGGCCGCCGCTCTGGTCTTGGAGGTGCCGCTATACACCGGTGGGGCCCGCGACGCCGGGCTGGCGGCGGCGCGGGCGCAACAGCGCGAGGCCG
>JBFZDU010000416.1:0-3016 GCA_041307205.1 Gammaproteobacteria bacterium
TCAGCGCCAACGCGATGCCGCAGGACCTGGCGCGCGGCAAGGCGGCCGGCTTCGTCGATTACCTGACCAAGCCGCTGGAACTGGATCGCATCCTGGGTGTGATGGATACATGGCTGCACAGCGCCGACGATGGAAACAACCTGCATGGCAAGGAAGAAAAGTGAGAAAAGATTCGCCGCGTGACCGCGTCCGGAGAACTGCTTCGCGTTTCGCTGCGACCGGCCAGACCGGGCTGGCGCGTAATTTTTCCCTCTTTTCCCTGTTGTTCATCTTGATCGCCGGCTTGGGGCTGGCTGTCTTGATGCAGCGACTATCCCTGGAGCAGCTGCATCGGGTGGCGGAAGAGCGTAACGTGGATATGACGTATGTCTTTCGCAATACGCTGTGGCCCCAGTTTGCCGATATCGTTCGCGACTCCTATGGCAAATCGTCGAACGAAATGCGTTCCACCGTCGATTTCCAGGGGCTGTTGTTTGCCACAACCAAGTTGATGAAGGACTCGGACGTGGTCAAGATCAAGGTCTACAACCTGCGGGGACTGACGGTGTTCTCGACCGATGCGCTTCAGATCGGCGAGGACAAGCGCGACAACCCGGGCTTCCGTTCCGCCGTGGGTGGTACGGTGGTCAGTGCGCTCACGCATCGCGGCGAGTTCGATGCCTTCGAGGGCAAGCGAAACAACATCGACGTGATATTCAGCTATGTGCCGATACGCGATGGTTCGCAGGTCGTGGGCGTCTTCGAGGTTTACCAGGACGTGACGCCCATGCTGCGGCTGGTCAAGCGTTCGTTCTGGCAAATAGTGGCGATGCTGGTCGCGGTTCTGGCGCTGTTGTACCTCATGCAGTACTGGGTTGTTCAGCGCATGGACAGGCATTTGCAGGCGCGAAGCCGGGAGATCATCGAGCAAAACACCGCGCTCTCGTTGGCGAAGGAGAACGCCGAGCGGGCAAACCTGGCCAAGTCCGATTTCCTCTCGCGCATGAGCCACGAGCTGAGGACGCCGCTCAACGCCATCCTGGGCTTCGGGCAGTTGCTGGAACTGGAGGCCCGGGAACGCGAGCAGGCGGACAACGCGCATGAGATCGTCAAGGCCGGGCGGCACCTGCTGGACCTGATCAACGAAGTGCTCGACCTCGCTCGCATCGAATCCGGCAAGTTCACGGTGAGCCAGGAAGCGGTGCCGCTGCGCCCCCTGATCGAAGACTGTCTGACCCTGATCCGGCCGCTGGCAGAGGCGCGCGGCCTGCGCATCGACGCAGCCGGGCGCGACTGCGACGGGCAGGTGCGGGCCGACCATACCCGGCTCAAACAGGTGCTGCTCAACCTGCTGTCCAACGCGGTCAAGTACAACCGGGTAGGGGGCAGCCTCGGCATCACCTGTGTGGCCGCTGGCAATACGGTTCAGATCCGCATCAGCGACAGCGGCGAAGGCCTCACGCCTGAGCAGCAGGGGCGCCTGTTCGTGGCCTTCGAACGGCTGGGCGCGGACCAGCACGCCATCGAAGGCACCGGCATCGGCCTGGCCCTGTCCAAGCGGCTGGTGAAACTCATGGACGGCGAGATCGGGGTGGAAAGCACACCGGGGGTGGGCAGCACCTTCTGGGTGCGGATGGCCGCCGCCGAAGGCCATGCCGATGCCGCCCCCGAGGTCGGCGCTGCGCGATCCAATGTGCAGGCCCCGACGGCCGGCCAGAAGCAATGGGACGTGCTGTGCATCGAAGACAACCCGGCAAACATGCGCCTGATCGAGCGCATCCTGGCGCGGCGCAGCGACATCCGACTGCTCACCGCCGACGCCCCGGGGCTGGGCCTGGAACTGGCGGTGGCGCACCGGCCGGCCTTGATCCTGCTCGATATCAACCTGCCGGACATGGACGGCTACACAGTAATGCAGTGCCTGCGCGAGAGTGAGGTGACGCGTGACATCCCGGTGGTGGCGATCAGCGCCAATGCGATGCCGCAGGACCTGGCACGCGGCAAGGCGGCGGGCTTCGTTGACTATCTGACCAAGCCGCTGGAGGTGGACAGGCTCGTGCAGGTAATCGACGGAATCATCAAGGCAGGGCAACCTTGAGCCGAAGCAGGCCAAAAGGAAGAGCAGACCATGAACATGCCCAGCGAACGCGCAACGGAGCCTGAGTTCCCGCCGCTGACGGAGGCGCAGCTGCGCCGCAGCATCTATGTGGCGGCAATCCTGGCCCTGTTGCTGCCGCCCTTCATCGGCGGCAGCCTGATGGGCGTGGTGGGCTTCTACCCCATGCCGCAGTTCTACCTGGTCTTCTTCAGCTACTCGGGGGCGTATGTCGCGGCGGTCATGCTGGCGGTCCTGTCCCAAGTGCCCAGGGCCTGCCGTTTCATAGTCGGGTTGACCCAACTTGAGCACGCCGAGGCGGAAGCCAGGGCGCAGCGGGTCTTCGCCCGGGTGCCCTGGTACCTGCTGGGCTCGGTCACGCTCTATTCCATCTTTGGTGCCCTGAGCGCCGACCTCTCCCTTGAACACATGGGCTATGCGCAGTACACCCTGCGCGACCACCTGTTTCACCAGTTCGGCCTCATTCCGGTAGTCCTCATCACCGTCTTTCCGATCTTCTTCTTTTTCGTCGACCGTCTCGGCCGCTACCTGGCCCCCCGGGGCTTAAGCGTCACCGCCGTGCCCTTGTGGGTGAAGCTGCTGATGCTGGGCATCGTGACGCCCCTGCTCATCGACAGCCTGCTTATCGGCTACTACTACAACCGCACCGGCTATTTCCAGCTCGAAACCGGGGTGCTGTGGTTTTCCCTGCTGGCCCTGGCCGCAGGCGGCACCTGGCTTGCCTGGCGCAGCCTGCGCCAAGGGGCGGCCCCCCTGGTGGCCTTCATCGCATCAAGCCCCAATTCCCTGGCCGAGCACATCCGTGATGGCCTTACCCCCCTCTCCCTGGACGAGCTAGGCGAACTGACGGCCCGCATCGGGCAGCTGCTCGGCACCATTGTGGAGAACAATCACCGGCTCACCGCAGAGGTCGCCCAGCGC
>JBFZDU010000417.1:0-3539 GCA_041307205.1 Gammaproteobacteria bacterium
TCGTCCGGATGCACTATGGCCTCGGACTTGAACAACATGGCCGGCGCGGCAATGCTCGCCACGGCGTTGAAGGCCTGGATGATCCAGTGCGCCTCGGGCAGGTTCTGGCTGTTAGTGCCCAGGCGCTTCCACAGGAAGGCCACGGCGTCCAGGCGCAGGATCTCTACACCCTGGTTGGCCAGGAACAGCATGTCCCGGAGCATGCTGTTGAAGACCGCCGGGTTCTCGTAGTTCAGATCCCACTGGTAGGTGTGGAAGGTCGTCCAGACCCAGCGCTTCAAACGGGTGTTGTAGGTGAAGGCGCCGGGGTGATCCTCGGTGAATACCTCCGGCATGGTCGCCTCGTAGGCGTCCGGCAGCCGGCGGTCGGGAAACAGCCGGTAATAGGCCTGGTACTCGGGATCCCCGGCCAGTGCGCGCTGCGCCCACTCGTGCTCATCCGAGGTATGGTTGAACACGAAGTCCAGGGTCAGCGAGATGCCACGGTGGCGCAGTTCCGCGGCCAGCTCTGCCAGCTCTGCCATGGTTCCCAAGTCGGGGTTGACCTCGCGGTAACTGCTGACCGCGTAGCCACCGTCGTTGTCGCCCCTGGGCGCCTTGAACAGGGGCCTGAGGTGCAGGTAGGTGATGCCCAGCTCGGTCAGGTAAGGGATGCGTTCGCGCAGCCCCTGCAGATCTCCGGCGAACAGGTCGACGTAACACATGGCGCCGACCATGCGGTTGGACTGGTACCAGCATGGATCGGTCTCGCGCAGGGCATCCAGGGCCTTGAGCTCGGCCGGCCGCTGCTGCCACAACTCGGTCGCCGAGGCGATGACGCCTTCGAGATGGTAGAAAAAATCGTAGTGGCTGCCGTACAGGGTGAACAGCTGTTCGAACAAGCGCGGAAAGTGGCGCCGCAGCCGTTTGATATAGGCATCCCATTCGGCCGCCTCGGAGTGCGCCTTGAACCGCGCCTCGATGCGCGGCAGCAGGCGGGTCAGCGAGGTCGCCGCGCGTGCTGCCGTGTCCTGCGTAATTTGCTGCATTGAACCACCCAAGTCTCTTTGCGCCTGACTGCCAAGACGCTCAACGCTAACAAACTGGCGGACGTCCGCCAAATCGCCGGCCCCCTGACACTGCGGCACAAGCCGTGGGGTTAAACTGCAGCCATGCCTGCAACCCAGCCCCCGGCCCTCGATCGCCGCCTAGCCGTCGCCCCCATGCTCGATCTCACCGATCGGCATTGCCGCTATTTTCTGCGCCTGATCACCCGCCACACGCTGCTGTACACCGAGATGCTGACCACCGGCGCCATCCTGCACGGCGACCGCGACCGGCTGCTGGCCTTCGACCCCGCGGAACACCCGCTGGCGCTGCAGCTGGGCGGCAGCGCGCCGGCGGAGCTGGCCGAGTGCGCCCGAATCGGTACCGCCTGGGGCTATGACGAGATCAACCTCAACGTCGGCTGCCCGTCCGACCGGGTCCAGTCCGGACGGTTCGGCGCCTGCCTGATGGCCGAGCCCGGCCTGGTGGCCGACTGCGTCGCGGCCATGCGCGCGGCAACGCCGCTGCCGGTGACGGTCAAGCACCGTCTGGGCATAGATGAACTGGACAGCTACGCGGCGCTGGCGCGGTTCGTCGATAGCGTCGCCGGCGCGGGCTGCCGGACCTTCATCGTGCACGCCCGCAAGGCCTGGCTGCAGGGACTGAGTCCGAAGGAGAACCGCGCAGTCCCACCGCTGCGTTACGAGCTGGTGCACCGGCTCAAGGCGGACTTCCCGCAGCTGCAGATCGTCATCAACGGCGGCTTCACAACGCTCGCGCAGGTCACCGGGCAGCTCGGGCAACTCGACGGCGTGATGATCGGGCGGGCGGCCTACGAGGACCCCTGGCTGCTGGCCGCGGCCGATCCGCTGGTGTTCGGCGCCCCGGGCGCGGCGCGCCCTCCGCACCAGGTGATCCGGGCGCTGCTGCCCTACGTCGAGCGTCAACTGGCGCAGGGCGCGCGCCTGCAGCACATCACCCGTCACCTCCTCGGCCTGTTCCAGGGACGGCCGGGGGCCCGGGCCTGGCGGCGGCAGCTCTCCGAGCGGGCCCACCACCCCGGCGCCGGGCCGGAGGTGATCGCCGCGGCGCTCGCGCTGGTGCCCGAAACGGCGCCGCACTGAGCGCCCCCGCGCATGGGCTGGTTCCCACTGGCCGTACTCTGCGCCTTCAGCCTGGCGTCCGCCGATGCCGTGACCAAGCGCTGGCTGGGCGATGCCGACGCGCGCGAGATCGTGCTGCTGCGGCTGGGCCTGACCGGCGTGCTGCTGCTGCCACTGGCCCTGCAGGGCCCGCTGCCCGCCTTGCCCTGGCCGTTCTGGGGCTGGATGGCCGTGCTGGTACCCCTGGAGCTGCTCGCCATGCTGATCTACATGCAAGCGATCCGCGACTATCCCCTGGCCCTGACCCTGCCCTACCTGGCGTTCACGCCGGTGTTCGTCACGGTCACCGGCTGGTTGCTGATCGGCGAGCGGGTCGACGCGTCCGGCGTCACCGGCATCCTGCTGGTCGCCGCCGGATCATGGCTGCTGAATGTGCGGGCCGGCGGCTATGCGCTGGGGCAACTGCTGCGACCCTTCGCGGCCATCACCGCCAGCGCCGGCGCACGCCGCATGCTGCTGGTCGCGCTCATCTATGCGCTCACCTCGGTCGGCGGCAAGGCGGCCATGCATTGGCTGCCGGCGACCCGTTTTGGCCCCTTCTATTTCCTGCTGGTCGGCACGGCGGCGCTGCTGGTGTTCGGGCTCGGTCGGCCGGCGACCTTCGGCGTGCTGCGCCGCCATCCCTGGGCCGGCCTGGCGGCGGCGGCCCTCTCCGCCGTCATGGTCTATACGCACTTTCTGGCATTGGAACAGGTGGAGACGGCCTACATGATCGCGGTGAAACGCACCAGCCTGCTGTTCGGAATTCTTTATGGCTACCTGCTGTTCCGCGAACCCGGGTTAAGGCAAAACCTGGCCGCGGGCGGGCTGATGGTCGCCGGCGTCGCGCTGATCCTGATCGGACGGCCGTGAGCGACCAAGACGTGAAAGCCCGCCTCGGCGCAAGGCCGGTCTACGCTGATCGGTCAAGGCCGAGGGGCTGCTGAATATGATGTCTAGCGCTGGATGCGCCGCACCAACTGGTCCAGCACGAACGGACGTTCGGGCGTGATGACGATACTCATGCCCAGCTCCTCCCGGCCGAGCGGTTCGCGGTCGCGCAGCTGGCCTGCCAGCACCGCCAGATCGGCATCCGACGCATCTTGGCCCTTGGCGAGGCGCTGCCCGATCCGCGCCCGCAGCACGGTTTCGGGCGCTTCGCAGCTGAGGATCACGAAGGGTACGTTCAGCGCGGCGGCAAGATCGGCGAACCGCAACCGCTGTTCGTGTTTGAGGAAGGCTGCGTCGACTATGGCGATGAAGCCGCCCTCCACGATGGCCCGGGCCTGCCCGGCCAGGCGTTCGTAGGTGCGCTCGCTCATGCCGGCGGCATAGATCCCGGCGTTGTAACGATTCATGGCATTGACGTCG
>JBFZDU010000418.1:0-3646 GCA_041307205.1 Gammaproteobacteria bacterium
GCCGCTGCGATGAGACCAAATGCTGAACTCACGCCCAACACCCGGCCCACTCACCTTGCTCCCGGCTGTACGCTCGCCTGGCCGGCCGCATTGCTGCAAGCCGCCGGTGGTCTCTTACACCACCGTTTCAGCCCTCACCTGTGCAAGGCCCCGAAGGACCAGCCATCGGCGGGCATGCTTGCTGTTGCGGTTGTAGTCACCTGCGGGTTACCCTCGCAGATGCCCCCACTTACGGTTTCATGGGGCAGCTTTTCCGTGGCCCTCACGGGCTGGATAGGAGTCGGGAAGTTCCTCCCCACGAACGTCAGACGCTCGCGGAGCGGCGGCTCACCGGCAAATCAAGACTATTCTAGCGCGTGAAGGGGGTAGTGTCAAGAGAGCGAGGCGAAGCGGGTGCACATTTCAGCTATGGGGCAATCGAAGCGGAGCAGGCACGCAGAGCGTGAGTTCGTCGAAGGGTGTGTATCATCATCGAATCTGAGTCCACCAGGTCGAAAAATCATCATCGAAAATGAGCCCACCTTGAGCTTCTCCGGTACCATAGGCCGTTCTGCCAAATGTTACCGGAGGCAAGGAGATGATCAAGGTGGAAGATATCGAAAAGATTCGCCGGGCGTACTTTCGCGAAGGGTTGAGCATCCGCGAAATAGGGCGGACGCTGCATCACAGCCGGCGCGTAATCCGCCGGGCCATCGCGAGTGCGGACCCGGGGCAATATCGCCGGGTGCAAGTACGACCCACGCCCGTGCTGGGGCCGTGGAAAGCGCCGATCGATGCGCTGTGGGAGGCGAGCCAGCAAATGCCGCGCAAGCAGCGCTACACCGCGCGTAAGATTTACCAGGAGTTGCAGAAGCAGGGCTACGCCGGGAGTGAGATCACCGTAAGTCGGTACGTCGGTCAGAAACGGCGGGCGAGCGAGGCCCCACAAGTGTTTCTGCCGTTGGAATTTGACCCCGGCGAAGATGCGCAGGTGGACTGGGGCGAGGCCGTGGTCGAACTCGCCGGGGTGCGGGTGGTGGTGCAACTGTTCATCCTGCGGCTGAATTATTCGCACGCCCGCTTCGTGATGGCCTTCCCGTTTCAAAAACAGGAGGCGTTCTTCGAAGGGCACGTCCAGGCGTTCCGCTTCTTCGGGGCCGTGCCCAAACGGATCACGTACGACAACCTGAAGACGGCCGTCTTTCGCATTCTGACAGGTCACAACCGGACGGAACAGGTCGCCTTCGTGGCTTTGCGCAGCCATTACCTGTTCGAGAGTCGCTATTGCACGCCGGGCCAGGGCCACGAGAAGGGGGGCGTCGAGAGCGACGTGGGCTTTGTCCAGCGCAATTTCATGGCGCCGCTGCCCACGGTGGACTCCTACGAGGAACTGAACAGCGTGCTGCGGGCGGCGTGTCTGCACGATCAAGGGCGGCGCGTGCGGGGTGGCGCGGAGACGGTGGCCGAGAAGCTGGCGACGGAAAAGCCCCGGCTGCTGGAACTGCCCGCGACCGACTACCAGGCTTATCGCCTGCATCTGGCCACGGTCAACCCCTACGGCTTGGTGCCCCTCGACACCAATCGCTACTCGGTGCCCGGCCATATCGGCGCCACAGTGCGGGTCAGGGCCTATGCGTTCCAAGTCGAAATCCTGGCGGGTGAGGCGGTGATTGCCTGTCATCCGCGCTGCTTCGGTCAGGAACAAGATGTGATTGAGCCGTTGCATTACCTGACGGCGCTGACCCAGCGCCCCGGCGCTTTCGAGCATGCCATCCCGATGCGGCGCTGGCGCGCCGAGTGGCCGCCGGTCTATGAGACTTTGCTGGCCGAGTTGCGCCTGCGCTGGCCCGCGGAACAGGGCTTGCGGGAGTTTCTGCGCATCCTGGCGTTGCACAAGGAGCATCCCGTGGCGTTGCTGACGCAGGCCATTCAGGCCGCCCTGGCGCTGGGCGCCGTGCATCTGGACGGCGTGCAGTTGTGTCTGCACCAGTTGCGCACCGCACCGGCAGTGCCGGTCGCGCTTGACCTGAGCGGTCATGACCGGCTGACCGGGATTGGTGAGCAGCCGGTGCACCTGGACCAGTATGACCTGCTGCTGAGTGGGAGGTAAGTCATGGCCGCCAACCTCTTGCTCGAATCCTATCTCAAGCAATTACAGCTCCCCGGCTTTCTGCGCAGTTATGGCGCGTTTGCGGCCGATGCGGCCCGCAACAACGAGGATCACGTGCGCTACCTGCTGGCCTTGGCCGAGCAGGAGGTGCGCCAACGCGAGCAGAACATGCAGCGGGAGCGGGTCAAGCAGGCCCGCTGCCCAGTGCTCCGGGAACTGGCCGACTTCGATTTCAGTGCGGTGCCAAGCCTAAACAAAGCCTACGTGCTGGATCTGGCCCGTGGTGACTACATTGCCCGCCGGGAGCCGGTGATCTTCATCGGGAATCCGGGCTTAGGGAAAACGCATCTTGCCCTCGGCTTGGCGCTGGCGGCGTGCCGCCAGGGGCGCAAGGTGCGCTTCTGGACGGCTGCCGGGCTGGTCAACGAGTTGCAGCAGGCGCAAGACGAGCACCGGCTCAGTCGCTTCAGCACGGCCGCACTCAAGCTGGACTTGTTGGTGCTGGACGAGTTGGGTTTCATCCCGTTTTCGCCCGCCGCGGCGCAGTTGCTGTTTACCTTCTACGCCGAGTTGCACGAGCGCGTCGCCGTGATTGTGACCAGCAACCTCAAATTCGCGGACTGGATTCAGATCTTCGGGCAGGAGCGGCTCACGGCGGCCCTGCTCGACCGCCTGACCCAAAAGGCCCATATCTTGGAACTCATCGGGGAGTCCTACCGCTTTCGCCAGCGCCTGCAACGGGATGCGCGCCAACCAGCCAACCCAGCGGGCTGATGGACAAGTGGATAACCGCCGAAGAGATGGCGGTTACCCACTTGCCCACAGCCCCGACTACTACGACGGCGACGGCCAGTGACCCGTCGGTGATCCGAGTACCTCGGATGCACGCCGGTCGCACGACAACACGATGGGCAGGATGAGCCCACCCATGATGAAGTGGGCTCGTTTTCGATGATGACGGCCGCGGCCGTCTGACCGCTAGTGGGCTCCAATTCGAGGATGAAGTGGGCTCAATTTGCATGATGATAAACAAAGGGTGCCTGCGGAGCGTCTTGGGCCAGAGCCGCACGCTTCGACGAACTCAGCATGCTTCGGTTGCCCCCAAACTGAAACACACCCAGGCGATGCGACCACGGTGACTGCATCAGCCGGAATCGGCGATGGCCTGGAGCGCATCCAGGTCCACCAAGACCACCTTGCCGCGGCGGGTCCGGATCACCTCAGCGCGGCGGAACTTGCTCATGACCCGGATCGCTGTCTCGACCGTGGTGCCGGTCATATCGGCCACGTCCTGGCGGGTCAACGGCATCTCGATCACGCGGCCTTCGGGCAGATCCGATCCCGCACTGTTGCCAAGCTTGAGCAGCACTCGGGCGATGCGCTGTTCGACCCGTTCCACCGCAAGGCTGCGAATCTGCTCGGCTGAGCTGCGCAGGCGGCCGCCCAGGTCGTCGATCACCGACAGGGCAAAGACCGGGAACCGCGTGACAAGGGTCAGACAGTCGTTGCGGGCGATCACGAGCAGGCAGCACTCTTCGATCGCCTGCGCGGTGCCGG
>JBFZDU010000419.1:0-6899 GCA_041307205.1 Gammaproteobacteria bacterium
GGCGATGACCGGCCACAACAGCCACCCCAGCGCCTGGGTGAGCAGCAAGGCGATGAGGATGAACAGGCCGAAGGGCTCGATGCGCGCGAACTGACGCGCCAGCGGCAGGGGCAGCAGCCCCGTCACCACCCGGCCACCGTCGAGGGGCGGCAGCGGCAGCAGGTTCAGCGCCATCAGGATCACGTTGATGAATACCCCGGCCGCGCTCATGAACACTAGCGGCAGTGCGATCTGCGGTGCGCTGCCCAGCAGCCCTGCACCCAGCAACGCCAGCAACGACCAAAGCAGCGCCATCAGCAGGTTCACACCCGGACCGGCCGCGGCGACGATCGCCATGTCGCGCCGCGGGTTGCGCAGGTTGCGCGGATTGATCGGGACCGGCTTGGCCCAGCCAAACAGAAACCCGGTCAGGGCAAACATCGCCATGGGCAGCACAATGGTGCCCAGCAGATCTATATGCTTGATCGGGTTGAGGGTGATGCGGCCGAGCATGCGCGCCGTCTTGTCGCCCAACCGGTCCGCCACCCAACCGTGTGCGGCCTCGTGCACCGTGATGGCGAAGACGAGCGGCAACACCAGGGCGGCCAGCTTCTGTACCAGCGTCAGCTCTTCCATCACGCGATTATGCCTGCTCAGCCACCTGCGAACAGGCCGGCGTCGCCCTTGCCGACACGGACCACGCGCGGTGGATCCTCGTCGAGGTCGACCACGGTCGTAGGTTCGAAGCCGCAGTAGCCGCCATCGATGATCAGGTCGACGGCATGGCCGAGGGTGTCCTTCATGTCGTACGGATCCATCATGGGCATCTCGTCGTCGGGCAGGATCAGGGTGGTACTCATGATCGGCTCGTTCAGCTCCTGGGCCAGGGCGAGTGCGATGCGGTTGTCCGGTATGCGGATGCCGATGCTCTTGCGCTTGGCGTGCATCAGCCGCCGCGGCACCTCTTTGGTCGCCTTGAGGATGAAGGTGTAGGCCCCCGGCGTCAGACTCTTGATCAGCCGGTGCGCGGTATTGTCGATCTTGGCGTACTGCGACACCTCGGACAGATCGCGGCAGACCAGGGTGAAATTGTGATCCTCACCGAGCCGGCGGATCTGGCGAATCCGGTCCAGGGCCGCCTTGTCGCCAATCTGGCAGCCGAGGGCATAACTGGAATCGGTCGGATAGATGATCACGCCGCCGTTGCGGATGATTTGCACGGTCTGGCGGATCAGGCGCGCCTGCGGATTTTCGGGATGGATCTGAAAGAACTGGGCCATGTTGGGATACTGCAATAAGAGAGATCAGGCGGCAGCCGCCCACTCGCCCCAGATGGGGCGGCAGCCGGGTGGTAATTCCGGCAGGCGGCCAAGGTCGATCCAGGGTTGCTCGGGTCCGTGGTAGTCCGAGCCCGCCGAGGCCAGCAAGCCGAATGCCTGGGCCTGGCGGGCCATGTGGAAAGCGTCGTCGCGGTTGTGGCTGCCCGAGATCACCTCCAGGGCCACGCCACCGGCCTCCCGGAACTCCCCAATCAACCGCCGCAGCTTGCTGCGGGTCAGCGGATAGCGGGCGGGATGGGCGAGCACGGCTTCGCCGCCGGCGGCACGAATCCAACCGACGGCCTGGTCCAACTGCGCCCACTGGCCAGGGACATGGCCGGGCTTGCCCTGTTTCATGAACCGGGTGAACACCTCACGCACCGACGCGGCATGCCCCTGTGCCACCAGGTACCGGGCAAAATGGGTGCGGCTCACCAGCTGGCCGTTGGACAAGGCCAAGGCCCCCGGGTACGCGTCCGCGATGCCCGCGTCCCGTGCCAGGCGACGGCCCATCTCGCGGGCCCGCCAGTCGCGAAATTCGCGTAGCCCGACGAGCCCGGCGTGCAATTGTCTGCACCCAGAATCGACGTGCAGACCCACCAGGTGCACCGTCAGCCCCTCCCAGGTCACCGAGATTTCGACCCCGGGGATCAATCCGATACCCACCACCGCCGCCGCCGCGCGGGCCGCCGCCAGCCCCTCCAGGGTGTCATGGTCGGTCAGGGCCAGGGTGCCGACCCCGCCCGCGGCCGCCCGGCGCACCAACTCGTCGGGCGCAAGCGTACCGTCGGAGGCAGTCGAATGGCTATGTAGGTCGAAGGGCGGCAACATGGCGCGGCATTCTACCGCATTCCGCCACGCGCCCCGCGCGGCACTGCTGCTAGAATCTCCGGCATGAAGATTCCGCCTGCCGACCTGGCCTATGTCGACGAACGCTTTTGCGAGCTGGCCCGCGACGTTGTCGACAGCTGGGAGGACGCCCCCAAGGAGGATGCTTCCCTGACGCCCCCGGCGCTGTACCAGGCAATGAGCCAGTTGCTCGGCGTGTTACGCTCCTGCGTCGAGGCGACCGGCCACCCTGACGACCCGGACGCCCCACGGGAACTGCGGATTCTTGGAGAACACGGCCTGCAGCTGCTGACCGAAATGGCGCGCCACGCCGACCAGCTGGGGCTGGACGCACAGGCCCGTGGCCTGCGCGACCTGTGTTTCCCCTTCGCCCTGTGGGTGGTCAGGTGCGATGGAGTCTTCAGCAGCTGGGAGCCGGTGGTCGATGCCGTGGCCGAATTGGCGAACCGGCTGTCAGCGCCGGACGACCTCGCAGACCTGGCCACACACCTCGACGAGCTGCTGGACGCGGGCACCCCCACCCTCGGCCGGGCGGCGGGACGCGCCTGGCGCATTTTGGTACTCAATCGTGCTATCGTAGCGACCCGGAGCTATCGGCCGGCGCTGATGGAACGCGCCTTCGCCGCAGTGGTCGAATGGCTGCCCAAGGAAGCTCCCGGCTTTTTCGAGGAAGCGATGGAGCAAATGGACGCGGTCGGCTACCCGGATCAGGTGCGGGCCGTGGTGGAAGCCTTTTACCGGCAAGTTTGCGGGCAACGCATCCTGCACTGAGTACCCCGAACAATGAAGTTCCTCACCGACCTGTTACCGGTCATCCTGTTTTTCATCGCCTACCAATTGTTCGGTATCTATGTCGCAACGGGCGTGGCGATCGCGGCGGCCTTTTCCCAGGTGGCCTGGAGCCGATGGCGGCATGGCCGGGTCGAGAACATGCACTGGGTCATGCTCGGGCTGTTGGTGGTTTTCGGCGGGCTGACCCTGCTGCTGCGCGACCCGAACTTCATCAAGTGGAAGCCGACCGTGGTCAACTGGCTGTTCGCGGCTGCGTTCCTCGGATCGGGTCTGTTCATGAAGGTCAGCCTGCTACAGCGCATGATGGCCCACGCCATCACCCTGCCGGATGTCGTCTGGCGTCGCCTGAACTTGGCCTGGGTGGCATTCTTTACGCTGATGGGCGTGGCCAACCTGTACGTAGCCTTCCGGTTTTCGGAAGCCGTCTGGGTAAACTTCAAACTTTTCGGCCTGATGGGATTGACCCTGGTGTTTCTGATTGCCCAGGGCTTCTATCTGGCCAGGCACATGCCGCCAGACGACACCGCAAGGGAAACCTGAAGCTCATGCTGTACGCCATCATGGCCACGGACCACCCGGGCACGCTGGCGGAGCGGCTGGCCGCCCGCCCCGCGCATCTGGAGCGGCTGCAGCTGCTGCAGGCCGAGGGGCGGCTGATCCTGGCCGGCCCACACCCGGCAGTCGACGCCGAGGACCCCGGTCCGGCCGGTTTCAGCGGCAGTCTGATCATCGCCGAATTTGCCAGCCTGGAGGCAGCCCGGGCCTGGGCCGACGCCGACCCCTATGTCGCCGCCGGCGTCTATGCCGCCGTCAATGTGAAACCCTTTAAGAAAGTCCTGCCTGCTACCTGAGGAGTGAGAATCCATGCGCATTATGATCTCGGCCATCGCCCTGGCCCTGCTGGCGACGCACGCCGTCGCCGAAGCCCCTGCGACACCTGAAGCACGCACCCTGGTGACCGTCAACGATCGCCCGCTCACCGAACTGCACTATGCCCTGTTCCGCAACCAACGCGGCGGCGGCGACGACATCAGCACACCGCAAGCCCAGGTCGCCCTGCTCAACCAGCTGGTCAACACGGCCATGCTCGCCGACGCGGCCACGTCCGAGGGCCTGGAAAGCAACGCTGAAGTGATGGCTGCCATCGAAGTGGCGAAACTGCGCGTACTCGCCGAGGTGGCCCTGCGTAACCACCTCAACACGCACCCGGTGACCGACGAGGAAGTGCAGAAGGCATTCGATGCCCGCGGTGCTTCCGGGCCCACCACCGAGTACAAGGCGCGCCATATCCTGGTGGAAACTGAGGACAAGGCCAAGGAGCTGATCAAGCAACTCGATGGCGGTGCCGACTTTGCGGAACTGGCCAAGGCCAACTCCACCGGTCCGACCGGCCCCAACGGGGGTGACCTGGGGTGGTTCGAGGCGAAGCAGATGGTGGAGCCCTTCGCCGCAGCACTGATACAGCTGGAGAAAGGCAAGTACACCAGCACACCGGTGCAGACCCGCTTCGGCTGGCATGTGATCCTCGCGGAAGATCAGCGTAGCTTGCCCGCCCCCAAACTCGAAGACTTGCGCCAGGAACTCACGACAGAACTGCAACGCCAACGCATCAGCGAGTACGTAACCGGCGTCCGCGAGAAGGCCAAGATCGAAATCGAGCAGCCGCCAGCAAACGCCGGCGCCGCAGATGGCGCTGCCGCGGCGCCCGCCGTGGACAAGCCGGCGCAGTAAGCCTGCGCCGCAGGCTCACTCGTCTTTTTTGTTGCCGGGCCGGCCGATGCTGGTGATGGATACCACGTCGGCCGCCGGCCTTTCATCCGTATAGTAAGGTTTCTCCATTACGGCCCCGGCCAGGTCTGCCAGTTCCCGCTCGCGGGCCGAGATCAGGCCCAGGCACTGTCGAATATCATCGATGGTACGGTCGGAGAGCGGATGACGCATGGCGCGGTCCGGCGGCGTGGTGTCCTTTACTACCTGCGTCAGGACCTTGCGCATCACCATCAGGATCTGGCGTTCTTTGCTATCGCTGTCAGACATGCTTACTGAATCCTGCTGGGCTACCCGATGTAGCCGGAAGCGCGCAGCATAGCGGAAAGGCCGCCCCGCATACTATGTGGAATTAAGTGAACCGCCGGACCGGGATCACTTGAAGATGGCGTCGACGGAAAAGCCTTCTTGTTCCAGTATCACACGCAATCGCTTCAGCGCGTCCATCTGGATCTGCCGCACCCGCTCGCGGGTCACTCCCAGTTCGTTGGCAACTTCTTCCAGCGTGGAATTTTCGTAGCCACGCAGCCCGAATCGGCGCAGCACGACCTCTCGCTGCTTGTCGTTCAGCTTGGCCAGCCAGGCGTCGAGGTGCGAATTGATCCGGTCGGCCTGCAGGCGCTCGGTCGGGTCTGTCGCATTCTCGTCGGGAATGGTATCGAGCAGGGGTTTGTCCGCGTCCTTGCCATAGGGCGTATCGACCGAGGTAACCCGCTCGTTGAGACCCAGCATGCGCTTGACCTCATCGATCGGTTTGTCCAGCAGCTCCGCGATCTCGTCCGCCGAGGGCTCGTGGTCCAGGGTCTGGGCGAGCTTGCGTGCCGCACGCAGATAGACGTTGATTTCCTTGACCACGTGGATCGGCAAGCGGATGGTGCGGGTCTGGTTCATGATCGCCCGCTCGATGGTCTGGCGTATCCACCAGGTCGCATAGGTGGAAAAACGAAAGCCGCGCTCGGGATCGAATTTTTCGACCGCCCGAATCAAGCCAAGGTTGCCCTCCTCGATCAGGTCCAGCAGCGCCAAACCTCGATTCATGTAGCGGCGCGCAATCTTTACCACCAATCGCAGATTGGATTCGATCATGCGCTGGCGCGCCGCCATCTCGCCCTTCTGGGCCCGGCGCGCGTAATACACTTCCTCTTCCGCCGTGAGCAGCTTCGAAACACCGATCTCGCTTAGGTACAGGCGCGTGGCATCGAGCTGGCCATCAGGGATCTCCCCGGCCGCATAAACCTCCGGCTCGTCATCGGCTTCGTCGACGAGGACTTCCTCCTCCACCTCCGCTTCAAGTGTCTCCTCCTGGTCCGAGCCCAGGTCATCGAGCAACTCGATCTCCTCACCCGCACGCTTCAGCGGCATCCGGTCACTCCTGCGCCGGCACATCGGCGCCGTCTGGTTCCGAACAGCGAGACTGTCAATGCCGTTACCCGTGGCTCAACGCCTGCGCGGTAGCAGGCCCATCGGGTCGACCGGTTGTCCTTCTCGCCGGATCTCGAAATGGAGCATCGCGTGTCCGCTGTCGGACTCGCCCATTTCGGCAATGCGTTCTCCTTTGGCTACCTGGTCGCCTTCCTTGACCAGGAGTTTTCTATTGTGTCCGTACGCACTCAAATACTTGTCGTTATGTTTAACGATGATAAGTCGACCGTATCCGATCAGTCCACTGCCGCTGTAAACGATCCTGCCGGATTCGGCCGCACGAATGACCTGTCCGGCACGACCGCCGACCTTGATGCCCTTGCGCGCCGGATCGTTGGCCGAAAAAGTCGCGAGCAGATCGCCGGAGGTCGGCCAGGTCCAATCGAGCGCACCCTGCGCTGGCGGGCTGTCATTTGCCGCAGCATTCTGCGGCGCCGGCGCGGCCGGCACCTGCGTGCGTGTTGTGGTCAGCGGCGGTGGAGCGGCTTTGGCCTGCGGGACGGTCTTCGTCTGCGATGCCACTGACGCGCCACGCGTCGGGGATGGCGTGCCCGATCCTGATGGCGGCGCCAACCGCAGCACCTGGCCGGGGACAATCAGGTAAGGCGCCCCGATGTTGTTCCACGCGGCCAAAGTGGGCCAGTCGGTACCCGCGTTCCAGGCGATACCATACAGAGTATCGCCCGCGCGCACCCGGTAGGTCTTGGCGTCCGGCCGTACGGCGTGCGGCCCGCCGCCGCGGCTCTCAACGGGCGCCTGCCAGCCGGCACT
>JBFZDU010000420.1:0-8264 GCA_041307205.1 Gammaproteobacteria bacterium
CTGCCGACCAGCCGACCGTGGTAGCGGCGCGCGCGGCGCCGGAGGCATTGCGCGGGAGTGCGGTGCGCTGGGGTGGTGAACTGATCCGTATCCGTAATCTGCCGGAGCACTCCGAACTGGAGATCCTGGCGCGGCGGTTGGATGGCGACGGCGAGCCCGATCCTGACAGCCCGGGCGAGGGGCGTTTCATTGCGCGGGTGCCGGGTTTCATCGATCCGGCCGACTACGCGCCGGGCGACCGGGTCACGGTGGCCGGGGTGCTGGACGGTAGTTCCGAAGACAAGGTCGGGGACTATCCTTATATTTTTCCGATCGTGGCGGCGCGCGAACATTACCGTTGGCCCGACCCGGTGCCGGCCGCGTCGTACTATCGCTATCCGCATTACTATGCGCCGTGGCCGTATTACTATCCATGGCGGCCCTATCATTTCTACCCATTCGGCTGGCCGCATCCATGGTGGTGATCGCGAAATCCGTACTGCTGCTGCTCGTGCTCATGTTGCTCGGCGGCTGCGCCAGTGCACCGGGACCCTTTGCCGAGGGTTTGCGCGAGCCCTCGCCGAAGGCCTTGACGGCGGCGCCGCGGTCGGTGGCAAAAGGCGAACGCCTGACCTGGGGCGGGGTCATCGTGGCTGTACGCAACCTGCCGGATCGCACCTTGCTGGAGGTGCTTGCCTATCCGCTTAACCGACGGGGTGAGCCCGACCCTTACGCCAGCCCGCAGGGTCGGTTCCTGGCCGATCACGCAGGTTTTCTCGAACCGCAGGACTACCGGGTAGGACGCACGCTGACCGTTAGCGGCGCCCTGCTGGGTTACCAGGAGGGCAAGGTTGGGTCTGCCGACTACCGTTTTCCGGTGCTCGCTGCCGAGCAGCTGGCGCTGTGGAGGCGCAACAGCCTGGGCGCGACCGGCAGTGCGCCACGCATCGGAGTCGGCGTCGGCATCAGTAACCACGGTGGTGGCGTGGGGGTGGGGATAGGCTTTTGATCTGGAGGGCTGCCGCGGGCTCCGGGTCCTGCGATCATGGCGGGATTGGAAAGCGGAGTTCGGAGTCGGCGTTGGACCTGCATAGCATCCTGCGCGACCTTGGCTTGGTTGAGCGCGGCATCGCCGGGCGTCGGCTGTTCGGCGTAAATCAGGTCATCATTCAGGAAGGGACCATCGCCAGGCGCCTGTACCTGATCGAACGCGGCAAGGTGCGCGTCACCGGGCGCGTCGAACTCGACGGCCGGCGTCACATCCAGCCCGGCCTGTGCGACTTGGGGCCGGGCGAGGTATTTGGCGAACTCAGTCTGTTTGAAGCCGCGCCGCGCAGCGCCTCGGTGGTGGCGGTCGAGGACAGCGAACTGATCGAGTTCGAGACCGCGGCATTGGCGGAGCATTTCGACCGCCATCCCGCGCAGGGCTATGTGGTGGTCAAGGCCTTGTTCGGCATTCTCACTACGCGCTTGCGCCGGGCAGACCGGCGGCTCGAAACGCTGTTCGCCTGGGGCCTGAAGGTCCATGAGATCGATCGGCACCTGTGACTGCGCCCCGCTGCTGGACGCCATGGCGGCAGGCCCGCCTGGTCGCCTGCACCGCGGTTCCTACAAGACCTTTTCGCTGCGATTGCGGCCGCGGCTCTTGGCCAGGTACAGCGCCTGATCGGCGCGCTGCAACAGGGTGTGGGTGGTGTCGTGGATACCGAACTGGGCAATCCCGATCGACACCGTCACCACGCCGTAACCGACGCTGCTGCGGGTGTCCACCAGTTTCCCGGCGCTGATCGCGCCCCGAATATGTTCCGCAACCGCCTCGGCGCCACTCATGGTGGTCTGGGGCAGGATCACCGCAAATTCTTCGCCGCCAAAGCGCGCGGCGAAGTCCTTGCCCTTGATGACGCGCCGCAGTGCGGAGGCGACGAAGCGCAGCACCTTGTCGCCGACCAAGTGACCATGGGCATCATTGAAGGCCTTGAAGCGGTCGATGTCGGCCATCAGCAGTGCCAGCGGGGTGCGCGAATCGCGTGCCTCGCGCACACAGCTGTCGAGCGCGCTGTCAAAGGCCTTGCGATTCGCCAGTCCGGTTAGCGCATCGCTCAGCGCTTCCTGGCGCACCAGCTCCAGTTCCTGGCGCAACGCATCCACCTGGGCAACGACGACCTGCATCTGCGCCTGCAGGTGCAGCTGCGAATCTTCGACCGAGCGCGTTTCATCGAGGACTTTGCCGATCTCTGTCGCCATCTGCTGCGGCGAGGTGGCCGTGTCGAGCAAGGCGGCGAATTGGTTCAGGCTCTGGGCATAGCCGGCCAGGCTGCCGCCCGACTGTGTCAGCTCGGCTCGGATTTGCAGCACCAGCTTGCGCAGTTCTTCGCGGCTCCGGTTGAATGCCGCCTCGTCCTGGTCGATGTGGCAGCCATACAGTTCCAGCAGTGCCGGGGCAGTCACGCCGGCCGGGCTGGCGGCCAGCTGGTCGAACGCCTCGACCAAGGTTTGGTTGCGGCCGGACACGTACTCGTATCCCACCCGGTAATGGATTGGTGAGGGGGGGAGGCGGTACCGCGATAACAGGCTCAGGGTCAGGCGCAGCAGTTCCGACGACTGCGCCACGGTCTCGCCCGCATAGGGGTCGTGCACCATGTCCTGGCCCGTGCTCTTCACTAGTGAATGGTGGAGCCGAGGGGGATCGAACCCCTGACCTTCGCATTGCGAACGCGACGCTCTCCCAGCTGAGCTACGGCCCCCTGCAGGCGCAAAGGGTAACCCGTTCGCCGCGTGCTGCGCCACTGTTCTGCGACGCCAGATCGGCTGTCGGATGCGTGCCTAGAGAACCGCAGGTATCGCCAGGCTGCTGACTACAGGCGTGCCCTTGCCACGGCGGCAATTTCGTCGTCCGTGAGTGTCAGGGGGTTGGTCTGCATGCTGCCGCCGCGGCAATTGGCGACGACCCGTGGCAGGTCGCTCTCCGTCATGCCGTAAGCACCCAGACGCGGCAGGCCGAGCCGGTCGGTCCACTGCTCCAGGGTTTCGACCAGGCCGTCGCAGGCGGAGACCTCGCTGCTGAACAGGCGTCCGGTCAGGAGCACGGCCGCTTCGGCATATTTGCGCAGGGCGGGACCCGCCGGGTCGCGCTGCCGCAGCGCGCGGATATTGGTCCGGGTGGCCGCCGCCACCAGGGTGCCGCAGACCACCCCGTGCGGAATCGGGAAGAAAGCCCCCAGCGGCGAGGCCAGTCCGTGCACTGATCCCAGCCCGGCCTGCGCCAGGGTGATGCCCGAGCACAGCGACGCATAGGCGAGTTGCGCATAGCCCGCCCGGGCCTGCGGGTGACCTTCTTCCCAGGCCGCCCAGAAGCCGTCGCGGAAGGCTTGCAGCCCGGATGCCGCCAGCGCGTCGGTGAAGGGGCTGGCGCGCAGTGATACGTAGGATTCCAGCAGCTGGGTGAAGGCGTCCATGCCGTTGGCCGCGATCAGGGTCTTGGGGCAACTGGCGAGCAGGTCCGGATCGATGATCGCCACCTCGGCCACCAGCCGCTCGTGGCGAAAGGACTTCTTGAAGCCCCCCGCGCCGCGCACCGAGAGCACGGCGTTCTTGGTGGCTTCGGAGCCCGTGCCGGCAGTGGTCGGCACCGCCACCCAGGGCAGAGCCGGACCGGCGTAGGGGACGCCCCGGCCGACCCCTTCGAGGTGGTCCATGACCGAGTTGCCGTGCGGTAGCAGGCCGGCGATCGCCTTGGCCGCGTCGAGCACGCTGCCGCCGCCGATGCCGGCCACCACGTCAAACCCGCCGTCGCGGTGCTGCGCCACTGCGGCATCGATCAACTGCGGCGAGGGTTCTTCTAGGATGCGCACCTTGGTCCATTCGATACCCCGGTCCCGCAGCGCCTCCTGCAGCGCCGGCCAATGCGGCGAATTGCGGAAGGCGCTGTGGCCGGTGACCAGCAGCACCCGCCGTCCGTAGCCGGCCAGGATATCCGGCAGTTCGCTCAGCCGCCCCGGCCCGAAGCGCAGTTCCGGCAGTCGGGCGACGTGGAAAGCGGCGATGGCCCGCGGCAGCGCCATGCGCGCTAGCCGCCTGCCGCGACGGCCGCCGGCTCGCCGTCTGCCGCCTGCCCCAGTGCCGGCACGTCTTCGAGGTGCCAGATGTCGCGGTTGTATTCGCGCATGGTGCGGTCGGTGGAGAAGCGGCCGCTGGCCGCCGTGTTCAGGATGCTCATGCGCAGCCACTGCACCTGGTTGCGGTAGGCCTTGGCGGCACGGTCCTGCGCTATGACGTAGCCGGGGAAGTCCGCAGCCACCATCCAGGGGTCTTCGGGGCTGCGGATCGCCGCCGTCAGCGGATCGAAGATGCCCGGTTCGAACTGTTTGAACAGGCCCGACTCGATGAATCGCATGACCCGCGCCAGGTTGGCATCGGTGGCGATGATGGCGTTGGGGTCGTAGTGTTGACGCGTCTGCACCACTTCGGCGGCAGTCAAGCCGAACAGGAAAAAGTTCTCGTCGCCCACCTCGTCGCGGATCTCGATGTTGGCACCGTCCAGGGTGCCGATGGTCACTGCCCCGTTCATCATGAACTTCATGTTGCCGGTGCCCGAAGCCTCCTTGCCGGCGGTCGAGATCTGTTCCGACAGATCGGTGCCGGGGGCGATCACCTCCATCGCCGAGACCCGGTAGTTGGGCAGGAAGGCGAGGCGCAGCAGACCCGAGGTGTCGGGGTCGTGATTGATGACCCGCGCCACGTTGTTGATCAGCTTGATGATGCGCTTGGCCTGGGCGTAACCGGGCGCTGCCTTGCCGCCGATGAGCACGCAGCGCGGGGTCCAATGCGCGGTTTCGTGGTGCTTGATGCGTGCGTACAGGTGGATTACGTGCAGCACGTTGAGCAGCTGGCGCTTGTATTCGTGAATGCGCTTCACCTGCACGTCGAACAGCGCCTCGGGGGCAAAGTCGACGCCGCACTCGCGCCGCACCAGCAGTGCGAGCCGCTTCTTGTTGATCAGGCGCACGTTGTGCCACTCACGCCGGAATTCCGCGTTGTCGGCCAGCGGTCGCAGCCGCTGCAACTGGTCCAGGTGACAGATCCAATCGCGCCCGATGTGCGCCTCCAGCAGTTCGCGCAGCGGGCGGTTGCACCACACCAGCCAACGCCGTTGCGTCACGCCGTTGGTCTTGTTGTTGAATTTGTGTGGCCACATCTCGTAGAACTCGCGGAACAGGCCCTCCTGCAGCAGCCGCGAATGCAACTCGGCCACGCCGTTCACCGAGAAGCTGCCGACGATCGCCAGGTAGGCCATGCGGACCTGCTGTTCCGGTCCTTCCTCGATGATCGACATGCGCTGCATGCGCTCGCCGTCGCCGGGCCAGCGCTGCGACACCTCGGCGAGGAAATGCGCGTTGATCTCGAAAATGATGTCGAGCAGCCGCGGCAGCAGCTGGCGGAACATCCGTACCGGCCACTTTTCCAAAGCCTCGGGCAACAGGGTGTGGTTGGTGTAAGCCATGGTGCGGCTGACGATGGCCCAGGCGGCGTCCCACTCCAGGTCGTGTTCGTCGATCAGCAGGCGCATCAGTTCGGCGACCGCGATCGTCGGGTGCGTGTCGTTGAGCTGGAACACGCTCTTGGCCGCGAACTCGGTGAAATCGCTGCCGTGCGCCCGGGTCCAGTTGCGCAGCACGTCCTTGAGGCTCGCCGAGGCCAGGAAGTACTGCTGGCGCAGACGCAATTCCTTGCCGTTCTCGCTGGCATCGTTGGGATAGAGCACCATGGTGATGTGTTCGGCGTCGTTCTTTGCGGCGACCGATTCGGCATAGTCGCCGGCGTTGAAGTCCTCCAGGTCGAACACGTCGGTCGCTTCCGCCTTCCACAGCCGCAGGGTGTTGACCGTCGCGTTGCGGAACCCGGGGACTGGCGTGTCGTAGGGCACGGCCAGCACGTCATGGGTATCCACCCAGCGGGCACGCTGCCGATTGAGGTGGTCGCGATAGAACTCGGTGCGGCCGGCGAACTGGATGCGCTGCGTGAATTCGGGGCGCTCCAGTTCCCAGGGGTTGCCGTCGCGCAGCCAGTGGTCCGGTTCTTCCCGCTGGTGGCCGTTTTCTATGACCTGGCGGAACATGCCGTACTCGTAGCGCAGCCCGTAACCGCGCACCGGCAACTGCAGTGTGGCGCAGCTGTCGAGGAAACAGGCCGCGAGGCGCCCCAGGCCGCCGTTGCCGAGGCCGGCATCGGGTTCCGCCTCCACCAGGTCCTCGAGTTTCAGACCAAGGTTGGTCATGCTTTCGCGGACCTCGTTGGTGAGGCCGAGGTTGAGCATGGCGTTGCCCAGGGTGCGACCCATCAGGAATTCCAGCGACAGGTAATAGGCACGGCGGGCGTTGTGATCCACGTAGGCGTACTCGGTGCCTTTCCAGCGCTCCATCAGCCGCGCCCGCAGTGACAGGGCCAGGGCGGCGTAGGAGTAGTGCGGGGCGTCGCAGTACTTGTCGCGGCCCAGGTAATGGCTGAAATAGTGCTTGAAGTCCGCGCTGATGCTGGCGGTATCCATCCCCAGCGGCTGCAGGCCGTTCAACTCGGCGTGGTGCTTCTTCCCGCAATCCGGGGTGAAGGCGTTTTCGTGTTTCTGAGACATGTTTGACCTATCGGGCAGCGGGCTTCAGCCGCACATTATGCAAATCGCGGACCGCAGAGGCCAACTCGGACTTGGGGACAGCTTGGTGGAGCGGCTGCCCCGGCATGGTGCGCCCGGGCCCGGCGCCGCGGCCTGGCTGTCGAAAAGTGGTGCGCCTGGCCGTGTCAGCCCTGGTCTTTCTGCTCAATGTCTTCGAGGGCCATGCCGGCCGACAGGTCGCTGATCTTGGCCCGCTTGGACTGAAAGCGGATGTGCTGCAGTACCTGGGTCTTGGACTCGGCAAACTCCACCGCCTGGGTCTCGTTGATGCGCTCTTCGTCGAACAGCTTGCACAGCGACTGGTCGAACGATTGCATGCCGTAGTTGGCGCCCTGCTCCACGGTGGCCTTGATCGCATCGTAATCCAACTTGGCGACCAAGTCCGCCATGCGCGGGGTGTTCAGCAACACCTCGATTGCCGCCACCTTGCCGCCGTTGATGGCGGGCACCAACCGTTGGCAGATCACCGCCCGCAGGTTCTGCGACAAGCGCTTGGCCTCCTGGTTGAGTGCCTCCCGGTCGAAGAAGCTCAGCATGCGTTCGATCGAGGAGACGGCGTTGTTGGCATGGATGGTGGACAGGCACAGGTGCCCGGTATTGGCGAACTTTATGGCGTATTCCATGCTGATCGAGTCGCGGATCTCGCCCATCAGGATGACGTTGGGGGCCTCGCGCATGGCGGCGCGCATGCCGGTCTCGAAGCTGTCGGTATCCGTGCCGATCTCGCGCTGGGCGACCAGGGACTTCTTGTGCGCATGCATGAACTCGATCGGGTCTTCGAGCGTGATGATGTGTCCTGGCAGGGTGCTGTTGCGGTGATCGATCATGGCCGCCAGCGACGTGGATTTGCCCGACCCGGTGGCCCCCGCCACCACGATCAGGCCGTGCTTGTACTCGACCAGCTTCTTCATCACCGGCGGCAGACCCAGGCCATCGACCGTGGGAATGTCGCCCTTGACGTGGCGCATGACGATGGAGACGTCGCCGCGCTGGCGGAAGGCGTTGCCGCGGAACCGGCCGATGCCGGAAATGGAGAAGGAGTAGTCGACCTCGCCCTTTTCCTCGAACTCGGCCATGCGGTTGTCGGTCAGCATGGCGCGCAGAATGCGCTCGGTGTCGCCGTGCTGCAGCACGGCGTCCAGGGTCTTGAAGCCGAAGGGTCCCTTGATGGTCGGCCTGGCGCCGGTGTGCAGGAACAGGTCGGATCCCTCGTTCTTCACCATGACGCTCAGATAGGCGCCGACTTTGGCCTCGGGGGAATTGCGCTTGTCGTCGCTCATGCGGGGTCCCTTGCTGGAAGTGATCTACGGACTGCGGGCCGGGCATGCCTTATGCTGTGCCGCACAGGTCCTGCCGTTGTGTGGCTTAACAGCGGCATGCCGGCGGCAAAATTAAAGCGCGGGGGTGATCCGTTGTCCGGCTACCGACTGACCGAACTGTGGCGCTTTCCCGTCAAGTCCCTGCGCGGGGCCCGGTTTGCGGCCCTGAAGGTGGGGCCGCGCGGTTTCGTGCACGACCGCGAGTGGATGGTGGTGGATGCCGCCGGCCGCTTCCTCACCCAGCGCCAGCAGGCGCGCATGGCCCTGGTCGACACCAGCGTCGCGTCCGGCATGCTGCG
>JBFZDU010000421.1:0-4049 GCA_041307205.1 Gammaproteobacteria bacterium
CGACATCGAGACCGGCAACGCGCTCAACCAGGCGCTCGCCAAGCACCCGCTCTATTTCGACGACCTCTTCGTGAACCTCGTCGAGGCGGGCGAGCACGCCGGCGCGCTCGAGACCGTGCTCGACAAGATCGCGACCTACAAGGAAAAGACCGAGTCGCTCAAGGGCAAGATCAAGAAGGCCCTGTTCTACCCGGCGGCGGTCATTACCGTCGCCATCCTGGTGACGGCCATCATCATGATCTTCGTCATCCCGCAGTTCGAAGAGCTGTTCTCGAGCTTCGGCGCCGACCTGCCCGCGCCCACCAAGGTGGTGATCGCCATGTCGCGGTTCATGACCTCCTGGTGGTGGGCGCTGCTGCTCGGCATCGCCGCCCTGGTCATGCTGGGCAACGCGGCCTGGAAGCGTTCGCGCAAGTTCCGCGAGGGCGTCGACCGGACCCTGCTGAAGCTGCCGGTGATCGGCAACATCCTGCACAAGGCCGCCCTGGCGCGCTTTTGCCGGACCACGGCCACCATGTTCGCCGCCGGCGTCCCCCTGGTCGAGGCCCTGGAATCGGTGGCGGGCGCCACCGGCAGCGTGGTCTACGGCAACGCCGTGCTGAAAATGCGCGACGACGTGGCCACCGGCCAGTCGCTGCAGCTGTCGATGCGCCAGCAGGGCCTGTTCCCGCACATGGTGATCCAGATGGTGTCCATCGGCGAGGAGTCGGGCTCGCTGGACGACATGCTGGCCAAGGTGGCCGATTTCTACGAGGAGGAGGTCGACAACGCCGTGGACGCCCTGAGCAGCCTGCTGGAGCCTTTGATCATGGTGATCCTCGGGGTCCTGATCGGCGGCATGGTGGTCGCCCTCTACATGCCGATCTTCCAGTTGGGCAGCGTGGTGTCCGGGAAATAGCCGGGGCGCCGGGATCGCCGCCCTGTCCCCATGTCGGCCCTGGCGCAAGCGTTTACCTTGGCCTACCAGGCGCTGGTGTTGCTGTTCGGCCTGGCCATCGGCAGCTTCCTCAACGTTCTGATCCTGCGCCTGCCGGCGCGCATGCAGTCCGAGTGGCAGGCACACTGCGATGAACTGGCCGGCAAGCCGGTCGAACACGACCCACGCACCTGGTTCGGGCTGCGTTTTCTGATCACCCCGGCCTCGACCTGCCCCAGCTGCGGGCACGGCATCCGGGCCTGGGAAAACATCCCGGTCCTCAGCTATTTCCTGCTCAAGGGCCGCTGCAGCGCCTGCGGCAGCCGTATCAGCCCGAGGTACCCGATCGTCGAAGGCGCGACCGGCGTCATTACCCTGATCACCGCGGCCCAGTTCGAACCCGGCTGGGCGCTGCTCGGTGCCCTGGTGCTGACCTGGGGCCTGATCGCGCTGAGCGTGATCGATTTCGATCACCAGCAGTTGCCCGACCAGCTCACCCTGCCCTTGCTGTGGCTGGGCCTGCTGTGCAATCTCGGGGGCCTGTACACCGACCTCGGCGCGGCGGTCATCGGCGCCGTGGCCGGCTACCTGTTTCTCTGGTTCGTCTATCACCTGTTCGTGCTGCTGACCGGCAAGGAGGGCATGGGCTACGGCGATTTCAAGCTGTTCGCCGTGTTCGGCGCCTGGTTGGGCTGGCAACTGCTGCCGCAGATCCTGCTGCTGGCCTCGGTGGTCGGTGCCTTGGTCGGCATCGGCCTGATCGCGCTGCGCGGGCGCGACCGCAATCTGCCCATACCTTTCGGCCCCTATCTGGCGGTGGCGGGCTGGATCGCGCTGCTGTGGGGCGAGCGCATCAACACGGTCTATCTGAATATCAGCGGGCTGGGCTGAGCGGCATGGGACGCGGCGGGGCGGGCTGAGCCGTGCTGATCATCGGCCTGACCGGCGGTATCGGCAGCGGCAAGACGGCGGTCAGCGACCGCTTCGCCGCCCTGGGGGTGCCGGTGATCGACGCCGACCGGCTCAGCCGCGAACTGGTCGCCCAGGGTCAGCCCGCGCTGGCCGAGATCGCCGCCGCCTTCGGCCCGGCGGTGCTGACCGCTGCGGGGGAACTGGACCGTGCCGCCTTGGGCCGGCGGGTGTTCGCCGACCCGGCCGCCCGGCGCCGCCTGGAGGCCATCCTGCACCCGCGCATCCGCGCGGCCATGCAGGAGCGCATCGCGACCCTGACCGCGCCCTACGTGGTGCTGGTGATCCCGCTGCTGCTCGAAACCGGGCAGACCGACCTGGTCGATCGGGTGCTGGTGGTGGATGCCAGCTCGCAACGGCAACGCGAACGGGTGCGGCAGCGCGATCGGCTGTCGGACGAACGGATCGAGCAGATGCTGGCGGCGCAGGTCGATCGCGCCACGCGTTTGGCCGCCGCCCACGACGTCATCGACAACGAGTCGGACCTCGCCACACTCGACAGCGCCGTGGCGGCGCTGCATGCCAACTACCTCAAACTTTCGGCCCGGTCCTGAGCCTCGACTTTACGCCGGGCGCTTGGGTCGCGGACAATACCGGCTTCGTGTTTCCACCTCGCAATGTCGGCGCAGGGACTTCCAGTTGGCCGAACACTTCATTTTCGAACACCCATTGAACGAAAAATGCCGGACCCTGCTGCGCCTGTCGCACTTGTTCGAGCAGTTCGAACACCACCTGCCAGTGGCGACTGAGTGGAGCAGCCGGGCGGCGCTGATGGCCCTGCTGGACGTCGCCACGGTGCTGGCGCGCGCGGACATCAAGTCGGAGCTGATCAAGGAATCGGACCGTTACGCCACCGCCCTGGGCCGCATGGCCGACAAACCCGGGGTGGACCGGGTCCGGCTCGACCAGATCCTGCGCGACATCCTGGCGATCAACGGCACCTTGCAGAATCTCAACGGGCAATTGGGGCACGCGCTGCGCAACAACGATTTCCTGACTGCCGTCATGCAGCGCAGCAGCATCCCAGGCGGCAGTTTCGATTTCGACCTGCCGCAGTTCCATTACTGGTTGCAGTTGCCGCACGCCGAACGCGTCATGCAGCTGGACAGCTGGCGGCATGAAGTCGCTCCGGTGCAGGAAGCAGTCGAACTGCTGCTGTCGCTGCTGCGCAACAGCGCCGTCCCCAAGCCGGAGCACGCCGAGGCCGGGTTCTTCCAGCGCAACCTCCCGCCCAACAGCCAGGCGCAGCTGGTGCGGGTGGGCATACCCGGCGATGCCGGCGTCTACGCCGAGATCAGCGGCGGCCGCCACCGCTTCAGCGTGCGCTTTCTCGAATGTCTGGATCTCGAACACCCCAGCCAGACGCCGCGGGATCTCGATTTCCTGCTGACCACCTGCAGCCTGTGAGCACCGGCCGCAAAGGACCGCAGCTGGTTCAGTGCCCGACCTGCGGCAAGCCCGTCGTCTGGGGTTCGGAAGCGCGCTGGCGACCCTTTTGTTCGGAACGCTGCCGGTTGCTCGACCTGGGCGAATGGCTGGAGGAAGAAAAACGCATCCCGGGCGAACCCCTGCCACAGACCGACCACGACGACGCCACGCACTGATCCGTCTCCCCAGAGACCCAACCGCTCGGCGATACGGGCTCGGGCCTGGTCAATGTCCCGCGCCGTCACAGCGGGAACACGGCGCTGACCGCCGGTTGGAGGCAGCGCACCCGCAGTTCCAGCAACGTCCCGGCCGGCAGTTCCGGCATCTGTAGTTGCCACAAGGCGGGCGCCACGCGCTCGGGCGTCAGGGTCCAGGCGCGGCGCTCCCCACCCGACTCGAGCAGGCGCAATTCGGCCAGTTCCGCCGGCGCGGCACCGACGTATTTCAGCAGCAGCCGCCGCGCTCCCGCCGGCCCCAGGACCAAGGCCACTTCGGCACCGATGGCGGCGCAGGGCGCCTGCCAGGGTCGGCAGGGCGATTCGGTGCGCAACAACGGGCCAGGTTCGGCCTGCAGCCGCTGCCCGGCCTTACGGCCCACCTGCCCCCAACTCAGCACCAAGCCGACGGCGACAATCACAAACAGGATCCAGATGCGGTTCCATGGGCCCACTCGGCGTCAACCCGCGGCTACCGGCCACAGACCGCGGATCCCCGCGATACCCTGCGCGCCCTGCTC
>JBFZDU010000422.1:0-5593 GCA_041307205.1 Gammaproteobacteria bacterium
TCGTGGGGAAAAGGGAGAAATAGCTTAGCACCGCGCCGGCGGTCGGCGTCACCCGGTTTTTTCATGTCCGGCGCGGTGCTGCGCCAGGCCGCGGCGCAGCGTCAGTCCCGCTCGCCGATCCAGGCCATCTGCACCGCCTCGAGGATCTTCTCGCCGGAGTGCTGCGGATCGTCCTCGAAGCCCGGCAGGTCCAATACCCAGTTACGCAGGTCGACGAAATTGACATAGCGGGGGTCGACCTCGGGATGGGCCGCGTCGAGTTCGATGGCGAGGTCCTGGATATCGGTCCACTTCAGGCCCATGGCGCTGCCCTCCGGCGTCAGTGATGTTCTTTGGCGTGGTTGATGGTGTACTTGGGGATCTCTATTACCAGGTCGGCATCGCCGACCAGCGCCTGGCAGGACAGCCGCGACTCCGGCTCCAGCCCCCAGGCCTTGTCCAGCAGGTCCTCCTCCGCCTCCTCGGCCGCGTCGAGCGACGCAAAGCCTTCGCGCACGATCACGTGGCAGGTGGTGCAGGCGCAGGACTTCTCGCAGGCGTGCTCGATCTCGATGCCATGAGCCAGGGCTGCATCGCAGATGCTGATACCCGGCTCGGCCTCGATCACGGCGCCGTCCGGGCAGATGTCGTCGTTGGGCAGAAAGATGAGCTGTGGCATCGCGGTTGATCTCTACTCGAAGTCCTGGATCTTGTGCCCGGTCATGACCTTGTGGATGCCGGCGTTCATGCGCCGCTCGACGTAGGCCGCGCAGCTTGCCTCCAGCGCACGCACCGCGGCATGTATGGCATCGGCGTCGTCCGCCGCAGCGGTCTGCACCAAGCAGTCGAGCTCGGTCTCAATGGCGGCTCGCTCAGCGGGGGACAACAGCTGGTCGCCGTCCCGGGCCAGGGCGGCGCGCAGGGCTTCAATGACGCGCTGCGCCTCGACCCGCTCCTCGGCCAGCTTGCGCGCCAGCAGGTCCTCGCCGGCGTGTTCGATCGAGGCCTGCAGCATACCGGCGATCTCCGCATCGGTCAGACCGTATGACGGCTTCACGGTAACGCTGGCACGCACGCCCTGACTCTGCTCCTCGGCCTCTACACCCAGCAGCCCGTCGGCGTCGACCCGAAAGGTGACACGAATGCGCGCCGCGCCCGCCACCAACGGCGGGATGCCCCGCAGTTCGAAGCGCGCCAGCGAGCGGCAGTCGCTGACCAACTCCCGTTCGCCCTGCACCACGTGCACGGCCAGCGCCGTCTGGCCGTCCTTGAAGGTAGTGAATTCCTGGGCACGCGCCACCGGGATGGTGGTGTTGCGCGGGATGATTTTCTCCACCAGGCCGCCCATGGTCTCGATGCCCAGCGACAGCGGTATCACATCGAGCAACAGCATTTCGTCATCGGGCTTGTTGCCCGCCAGCACGTCGGCCTGGATGGCCGCGCCAACCGCAACCACCCGGTCCGGGTCGATGTCGACCAGCGGCACAGTGCCGAAAAATTCCCCCACCAGCTGGCGTACCCGCGGCACCCGCGTCGAACCACCGACCATGACCACGTCCGCGATCTCGGCGGTGGTGACGCCCGCATCGCGCAGCGCCCGGCGGCAGGCGGTGATGGTCTTGCGCAGCAGCGGGTCGATCAGTTCCTCGAACGTCTTACGAGACAGGGTCCCATGCCAGTGCGTACCGTCGTCCAGCTCGATCGCGAGTTCGGCGCGGTCGCGCTCGCTCAACGCCTCCTTGGCGGCACGGGCGTCGCGCAACAGGCGGCGCAACTGACGGTGGCCGGCGTCGTCGGCGATGCCAGCCTGCGCCATGATCCAGCGCGCCACTACGTGGTCCAGATCGTCGCCGCCCAGGGCCGAGTCGCCGCCGGTGGCCAGCACCTCGAACACGCCGCGATGCAGCCGCAGGATGGAGATATCGAAGGTGCCGCCGCCGAGGTCATAAATGGCGTGCACCCCGTCGACACCGCGGTCCAGGCCATAGGCGACCGCCGCCGCGGTGGGTTCGTTCAACAGCCGGAACACGTTCAGGCCGGCCAGGCGCGCGGCGTCCTTGGTCGCCTGGCGCTGTGCCTCGTCGAAGTAGGCCGGGACGGTGATCACCACGCCGGTCAGTGCTCCGCCGAGGGTCTGGGCGGCGCGCGCCGCGAGCACCCGCAGGATTTCGGCCGAAACCTCCACCGGGCTTACCGGGCCGGCGACCGTCTGGATGCGCGGCACCGTGCTTTCGCCCTCGAGGAAGCTATAGGGCAGGCGCGAGCCCAGGCCCTGGACATCCGCCAGCCCGCGGCCGATCAGGCGCTTGGCGGATGCGATGGTATTGAGCGGATCCTCGGCGGCCGCGGCGGCGGCGGCGTGGCCAACCACCGGGCCTGCGGCGGTGTAACGCACCACCGAAGGCAGCAGATGCCGGCCTGCCGCATCGGGCAAGGTCTCGGCCTGGCCGCTGCGCACGCTGGCCACCAGCGAGTTGGTCGTTCCCAGGTCGATGCCCGCGGCCAGTTTGTGCTGGTGTGGGGCGGCACTCTGGCCGGGCTCTGTGATCTGCAACAATGCCATCAGTCAGACTCTTCCAGTCGGGCCTCGACCGCCTCGGCCTCGGCATGCAGCTTGTTCAGGAATTGCAGCTTGCGCACCGATTCCTGCGCGGCCGCGAGCTGGTCGGGCGAACCGTCCTCGAACTGCACCGCCAGCTGCGCGGTCACGGCCTTGATGGCGCCGTTGATATGCCGCAGCAGAGCGTCCAGCGCCACATGGGGATCAGCCTGCTGCGGCACCTGTTCCAGTTCCTCGCGCAGCTCCATCTGTTCGATCAGGAAGGCGGTGTCCGCAGTGCTGCGGCGGGGGTCGACCTCCACCCCGTACAGACCCAGCAGGTAGACGGCGCGCTTGAGCGGATCCTTGAGCGTCGCCAGCGCCTCGTTGACCGAGGTCGCCTGCTGTAGCGAGATCCGACGCTCCTGGTCGGTGGCATTGGCATAGCGATCGGGGTGCACGACTTTCTGCAGCTCGCGGTAGCGCTCCGCCAGGGCGGCGCTATCCAGCAAGAAGCCGACCGGCAGGCCGAACAGCTCGAAATGGTTCTTGGAGAAATCGAACATGCCTTGAAAGCGCAGGGCCCGGCGTGGCGACCGGGCCCGGGTCATGAAGGTTGAGTGTCAGGGTTCAGACCGTGAAGCTTTCGCCGCAGCCGCATGCACCCTTGACGTTGGGGTTGTTGAACCGGAAGCCTTCGTTAAGACCGTCTTTGCCGTAGTCGAGCTCGGTGCCGTCAAGATACAGCAGGCTCTTCCGGTCGACGATGACCTTGACGCCGTTGTCCTCGAATACCACGTCCGTGGCCTCGAGTTCATCGACGAACTCCAGCACGTAGGCCATGCCGGAGCAACCGGAGGTCTTGACGCCCAAGCGGACACCCACGCCCTTGCCGCGGTTCGACAGGAACTTCCTGACCCTTTCGGCCGCCGGGGCGGTCACTGTGATGCTCATCGGAGATACCGTTTCAGGCAGCGTCGGACTTCAGCCGGGACTGCTTCTCGGCCAGGTCGTGCACGGCGGCCTTGATGGCATCCTCGGCCAGCACCGAACAGTGCACCTTGACCGGCGGCAAGGCCAGTTCGTCGGCGATGTCCTGGTTCTTGATCTGCAGGGCCTGGTCCAGCGTCTTACCCTTGACCCACTCGGTCAGCAACGAGCTGGAAGCGATCGCCGAACCGCAACCATAGGTCTTGAACTTGGCATCCTCGATCACACCCTGGTCGTTGATCTGGATCTGCAGGCGCATGACGTCTCCGCAGGCCGGCGCACCGACCATGCCGGTACCCACCTTGGGTGAATTCTTGTCGAGCGTTCCGACGTTGCGCGGATGCTCGTAATGATCGATTACCTTGTCACTGTATGCCATAAGCCATTACCTCTTGTGCTGCGCCAGAGACGACACCGGCCGCCCCTTTCACCTTGCTGCTTCAGTGCGCCGCCCACTGCACGGTGCTCAGGTCGACGCCATCCTTGTACATGTCCCACAGGGGGCTAAGCTCACGCAGCCGCGCCACCTGCTCACGCACCTTGGCGATGACATAGTCCACCTCTTCAGCGGTGCTGAACCGGCCAATTGTGAACCGGATGGAACTATGTGCCAACTCATCCTCACGCCCCAGCGCCCGCAACACATAGCTGGGCTCCAGACTGGCCGAGGTGCAGGCCGAACCGGAACTGACCGCCATGTCCTTGAGCGCCATGATCAAGCTTTCGCCCTCGACGAAATTGAAGGACACGTTGAGGTTGCCGGCGATCCGCCGTTCCAGGTCACCGTTGACATACACCTCCTCCATGTCCTTGATCCCGTCCCACAGCCGGTTGCGCAGGCCGAGCAGGCGCTCGTTTTCCGCTGCCATTTCCTCGCGCGCCAAGCGGAAGGCCTCGCCCATGCCCACGATCTGGTGGGTCGGCAGGGTTCCCGAGCGCATGCCGCGCTCATGGCCGCCGCCGTGCATCTGGGCCTCGATACGCACCCGCGGCTTGCGGCGCACGTACAGGGCGCCAATGCCTTTGGGGCCATAGACCTTGTGGGCCGAAAAGCTCATCAGGTCGACCTTGAGCCGCTGCAGGTCGATCGGTACCTTGCCGGCGGACTGCGCGCCATCGACATGGAGCAGCACGCCCCGCGAGCGACAGATCTCGCCCAGGGCGGCGATGTCCTGGATCACCCCGGTCTCGTTGTTGACGTGCATGACCGAGGCCAGAATGGTGTCGTCGCGCAGCGCCGCGGCGAACCGGTCGAGATCGAGCAGCCCCGAAGCGAGCACGTCCAGGTAGGTCACCTCGAAGCCCTCGCGTTCGAGCTGGCGGCAGGTGTCCAGTACCGCTTTGTGCTCGGTCTTGACCGTGACGATGTGCTTGCCTTTTTTCTGGTAGAAATGTGCCCCGCCCTTGATCGCCAGGTTGTCGGACTCGGTGGCACCCGAGGTCCAGACGATCTCCTTGGGGTCGGCACCGATCAGCGCGGCCACCTCGGCGCGCGCCTTCTCCACCGCCTCTTCGGCCGTCCAGCCGAAGCCGTGGCTACGCGAAGCGGCATTGCCGAAATTGCCGTCGAGCGTCAGGCATTGGCACATCAGTTGCGCCACCCGCGGGTCGACCGGGGTAGTGGCAGAGTAATCGAGGTAGATCGGAAACTTCATCACGGATTCTCGGGTACTGCGTTGTCCGGTGCCGCTCAGGCGCTTACGCGCGACGCGGCCATGCCCTCGATGGCGTCGATCTCGACCCCGGGCACGTCATCTTCATCGTCCTGCCGCTGCGCCACGTCCTGCACCCCGCGGCGCTGCATCAGGTCGTGCAGGCTGATCTGGCTAAGATAACCGTGGATGCGGCGACTGAGGTCCTGCCACAGGTCATGGGTCAGGCAACGGTGGTTGTTGTGGCAATTGTTAGCGCCGCCGCAGCGGGTCGTGTCGACACTCTCGTCAACCGCCGAAATAACCTCTGCTACACAGATCTGGCTGGCGTCGCGGCCGAGCGTGTAACCACCGCCGGGACCGCGTACACTCGACACCAGCTCCTGGCGCCGCAGGCGGGAAAACAGCTGCTCCAGGTAGGATAAGGAGATCC
>JBFZDU010000423.1:0-3514 GCA_041307205.1 Gammaproteobacteria bacterium
CGGTCGGATACTCCAAAAGTAGAGCCTTGGTCAGCCGGGTCTTTCAACATAGCCAGCAGCTGGATCATACCATTTTTGCGAATGATACCCAGGCTGCCAACGTCCGAAGACGGGAGGCTCACATGGTCTTCCGTCAACAAAGTCACACCGCCCTGCGGCGAGCCCAATACGAATCCGCGATTACTCATCCAGGCGAAATGGGGCTCTTCGATCTTGGGGAAATCACCAGGGTTCAGTACAACGTCGGTGTCTGCCAGCGGGGTAGAGTCCGATACCCGGCGCACCCGAGCCTGGCTCATGTTGGTCCCGGCGAAGAACTCCGTACCCGCCGCGCCCACGAACATTCCCTGGGGCGTCGGGCGCAGCATGGTGATGTCGCCCTTCATCACGACGAAGTTATTCGCCCGCATGCGACCTGGAGCGAACGGCTCAGAGAAGTACAGCATCTCACCCTTGGCCGACACCAGGCTCCCGCCGAAAGCGGCGATATGGTCCCCCACTGGCAGGGGTAGCAGCCCGATGGTGTCGCAGATAGCACCGAAGGCCGACGTAGTGGTAACTGGAACTGGGGTGGGCGTGATCGTCTGCATCACCCTGTAATACTCAGTACCGTTTGGCGGGGTCACATACACCGACGCCGCCGCCACGTCTGCAGGGAACGCGGGAATGGAAACCGAGAATCCGCCCTGAGCCGGCACTTCAATCAACGAGGGCTCGGACGCGGCAGACTTCTCGCCTGGCGTGGTGTGGAACACCACCACCGCCCGGTACAAGCCCGGCGGCAGCGCACCGCCGGCCAGGACGGACAACGTCGGTGCTTGGGGCTTGGGCAGGGACCAGGGTTTGACACTGCCCCCGTCGTAGCGCCCTGCCTCGATCCCGTTGGAGAAGTACACCTCGCCATTCAGCCGGGTGTAGACCATGCGCCGGTTGGCAGTGACCACCAGCAGCGGCGTGAGCGTGAGGTCGTAGTTGATCCGGGACAACTGGTTCTCGCGCACCACAAGCGAGTGGCCTCCCTCAGACCACAGGCTGTGGCAGTCGCCGGCCTGGATCAGGGAAAGCCCATCGCGCCGAACCAGCCGCCCCTCGTTGGTGAGGTCTACGTTGCGGGCCTGCGTCAACTCACCGTGCCCCAGGGCCTCCGGGCGCTTGATGTTGTTGATGCCATGGAATTTGGTGGTAGAGCGCAGCTTTGTGGTCATGTGGCGATCCTGAAGCAGATCATGGGCACGTTCCCTGTAGCGAGTGTCGCCACCGCCGGCGCTGGGTCGCTCAGCGTTCCACCAGAGGCCTGTAGAGATCGGACAGCCGTGTATGTTATTGACGTCCGACCCAGTATCGCGCCGTATTGGCCGGCGAGAGCGCGCACGGTCGGGCCGGCGGTATCGGCGCGCCAAGCAGCCCAGTACAACCGCCCGGCATCGAACGCGAAAGACAAACTTGCCGTCTTAACCCCGGTCGTACTGCAATCCAGGGAGCTAGTAAGGGCCAACCTGGCGCCCGGCTGATCAACGTCGTCCACGACCGTATTGTCATAGATGGCCAGAGCGATTGTTGCCCCGGCCGCTGCCGTAGTAACTTCCAACTCCAGGGTCTGAATGGAGACCCGACGCGGGAACATGATCGGCTTGCAGTGCACATTGCCCGCGACTTGCGCGACCGTGGTCGTGTCAACAACCGGGTCCAGGCCGAGGTCGTACGGCGTGTCGGGCAGCAGCACAAGCGGCAAGTACTGGGCTCCCAACGGATACCCGTCGGCCCCCGCCCCGCCTATATACAAGCGGTCGTCCGGCAAATTAACAGCAGGCTCTCCATCCGCTAGCCCGGCCGGAGTAGCGCCAGGCGTAGTGCTGCGCTTGAAGCGGATCGTAGCCATTTACGCCACCCACGCGAGCATGAGGGCGCCAGGTGTGGTACTGGGGATGAGCGTGGTAGGCGCGGGGTCCGTCAGCCCCGCTTCGCTCGTGGCAAGGTTTTGCACCGCCGCATAGCCTGGCAGCCGACCCAGCAGCGGCATGGACTGCGTGATAGCTCGCGCCCGCACACCTGTCGCTGAGAACAGCTGCGCAGCCCAATACAGCCGCCCTGGGGCAATGTCGAGGCTGACCAGGGCAGATAATTCGCCGGAACTAACCGCCAAAGACGCCAGCGCCAGTCGATTGCCAGGCCAATCGCCGCCGTTTAGCTGGATGGAATCGTAGATGGCCAGACCCAACGTGCCACTGCGCGACACACTGATGGCGACGCCTAGCCTTTCCAGCGCAAATCGTCGCGGCCACACAAAAGGTACGAACCGCGACACTCCGAAAGACATTGTCGCAGTACTGGCGGGGACGTTTTGCAGCGCCGACTGCAGATCATGCGCCACGGCAGATCCCCGGCGAGTAACCCATGGCGCAGCGCCCAAGGGATATCCATTTGGTGCGCCACCACCAATGCGCAGCCGATCATCGGCCAGATTGATTGCAGGCTCACCATCCACCAGCGATGCCGGCACTTCGCCGGGGGTGCTGCTACGGCGCAGGCGGATGGCAGCCATCAGAGCTGCTCCGCCAAGGACCAGATACTGTCCGCCGCCTCAGGGGTCACGCCAAGCAATGGCAACAAGGACACGACCATCGGGTGATGCCGATCATAGTCCATGCTGTACTCCCACCAGTCGACCAGGTTCCTGTCGCCAGAGGCTGACACGAAATTTTCCACCACATCGCGCAGGCCGTAGCTGTTCAAGGCATGGCGCATCTGCCGAGCCGAGACGGACCAAGAAGGGATACGCCCATCGCCAATGGCATTGGCTAAGAAGCCCAAGGCCGCGAGCCCTGTGCCGCTCTCCTGGATCTCATCCCACCAGGCCTCGGCCGACTGCTGTTCCAGCCCTGCGTCCTCAGGCACGTTGGCTGGTCGCTCTGCACCCGGTCCGCTCGCAGGCACGCGCTGCATAATAGGTTCGCCCTGCGGCGTCGTGCCATTGAACCAGACCCAAACGTAGACGACCGTCATGCGAAGGTGCCGCCATCCACCAGGAGCACATCCAGCGTAGCGAACGCATTGCCAGCGTCCTTGGTCCACGACATCGACGGCCCCATGCGTAGAATCCCGTCGGTACCGTCGGTTCCCCACAGGTACCCGGCAGTGCCGCCCGAGATAACCGCCACTTTCTCGTCAGTCGACGACGCCGGGATGTTCAGCGCCGTCTTAAATGCGTTGAAGGTGATCTTCTTCTCTTTTTGGCCAGTCGCATCCGCGTCGTGTACCAGTATGAGGTCCGCGGCGCCATCGACACCACCGATAGCGACTAGAGCGTCAACTGCCGGGGTAACTGGCAGACGCGAGGTCGCGTCCGTTGCGACGTGCAGGTTGCCACGATCAAGCGTGACGTGCGGTTCACCGGCCAGCATGCCGGTGGATGGCAAAGCGGCATGGTTGCCGCGCCGAAGTTGGATACGTTGAGCCATTTATGCAGTCCTCATGGTAAGCCGCTGGTAAATTCGCCTGCGTCAATAATTGCTAG
>JBFZDU010000424.1:0-2665 GCA_041307205.1 Gammaproteobacteria bacterium
TCCAGCGTGATGCCCAGGAAAATCGCGAGCGGCGCCCCCGCGTTGTGGCGGTGCTCCTCGTACAAGGCCGCGGCGGCGGGCAGGGGCAAGCGCGCCGACAACGCCCGCTGGGCCATCCGACACCAGCGCTCTGCCTTGTCCGGGCTGAAGTGCTGGCGCTCGCGCAAGTATTCGGCCGCCTCGCCGTCGCGAACGAAAGCCATCAGGCGCAGGGCCAGAGTCGGGGACGCACACACCAGGGCGTCGAGATCCTGCCGGCGCAGCTCCCACACGGCGGTGTCCTCCGTGGCCACCGCGGTCATGGTGTGGCGGGCCCCGGTGATGAGCGAGTGACTGCCAAAGGCGTCGTCCGCCTCAAGAAACCGGGGTTCCCGGTGGCGCGCGCCGGGGTCGATCAGGGTAACCCGCCCCCGCTCGATGAAGAACATCCGGCTGGCCGGCTCACCCAGGTGGAAGAAGTGTTCCCCCCGCCGGTGGACCTTGTGGATTAACGCGTCCATGAAGCGCTCCTGTTCCTCCGGCGGCAGCCCGTGTAGCAGCGGGAAGCGTCGGATGCGCGCCAGTCGATCGCGAAAGGCCCCGCGCTGCCGCTCCACGGGCACCGCGGCAGGGATGCGCCCGGCGGCCAGAAGGGTCTGGGCCGCGCAATCGAGCCAGCGTTGCGCCTCAGCCTCCGCCATGCCCTGGCAGGCGACCAGATATTGCTGGGTCCCCGGGCTGCGCAAGAGGCGGTGCACACGCTGGGTGAACTCCGGGGAGTTGAGCACCAGGGCGTCCAACGCCGCCTTCGGCACGACCCAGAGTGACACTCGAGAGGCCGCCACGGCGGCATTGGTGGTCGGGGCCCCGGTGATACAGGAGAGCCAACCGAAGGTCTCGTTCGCGGCGATGCGCGCCGGCTGGACAGAAGGGTCCCGCCGGTCGTGAAGTTCGACGGTCCCATAGGCGACGATGTAGAGGGCATCGGCCGGGTCGCCAGCCTGATAGATGACGCTGCCCTTAGGAAGGTCGACGGCACGGACCGAGGGCGCGAGGGCCTTGTAGTCTCGCCGGGACAGGTCGGAGAGCAGATCGGCACGGCCGATCTGCTCCGCGATGCGGCGCACGCGCTGGTGCTCCTGGCGGCGCAGGTGATAGACCGTAGTGGAGGCCTTACGCAGGAAGCCGCCGTAGTCGTTGACCACCTGATTGAGTAGGACGAACAGGACTCCTCCCACCACAGCCCCCACCGCCAGGGTGTTGAACTGGCCAGAGTCCAAGGCCGACCCCACCAGATCGATGGTCAGGGCCGCCAGCAGCGCCCCGCCCCCGAAAGCCATGAGCACCGCAGTGGTGCGGTCGTCCGGGGTCCAGAAGCGGCTGGTAATGGCCCCCAAGGGTAGCGAGCACGCGCTCACCAGCCCCATGACGAACGCGGTCCAAACGACAGATTCGTACATCGGTAGGCTCCCCGGCGGGAAGGCCGCGCTATTGTATTGGCCTGCGTCTGGGCGAGTCGATCAGCTCATCGACCGCCACCACAGGGGTTCCGGCGTGTCGCCCACTAGTGGCCCCTAGTCCAAAGCCTTGTCGGTAGTGCGTCCGCCCGGGGCTCGAACACACCGTGCGGGACGCCCATTCCTTACCTGGCGGGGCCGCAGGTTGGCTGGCCAGTCTCCCACTGGCGAACAAGCCCACCGCTGGCAGCCTGCCAGTATTTCCGCCCGTTTACAAAGTCCGGACATTGCAACGACAAACTGCCGCGACTGCCAAACGACAGCCCCGGCCGACGCTGGCGTTGCGCCAGCAAGGTTCTGCTGCTGGGTAGGTGTCACGAGAGGCGCTGGCCGGCGTCTTCCTCGGCAAGATCGAGCGTCGGGACGATCCACGCATCCAGGTGTCGAGCGCCGGGGTTGAGCTCCCGTCGACACCCATTACGGTCGTCACGCGGGCCGACTCCAGCCGCATCTTCGCCGAATCGCCCCACGGTTCCTACAATCTTCATTGACCCGCCATCCCGCTGTCACACGCCGACACTAGGCTGACCTCCGTTTACGAATACTGCGTTCTCGCCGGGAGCTGAATAGACATTCTATTCACCGGCCGGTGGCGTCCGGAGACGGGATGATCGAACTGAGCCATGTGTCGGTAACCTTTGCGGGCGGAATCACCGCCTTGCACCCGACGTCGATACGCTTCAACCACGGTGAATTCACGGTTCTGCTCGGCGCCTCCGGGGCCGGCAAGTCCACGCTGCTGCGCTGCCTCAACCTGCTGAACCGGCCGAGCGCCGGCAGCATCACCGTCGAGGGCCTCGGCGAGATTTGCGACGCCCGCGGCCTGCACCGTCACCGCCGCGCGACCGGCATGATCTTCCAGCAACACCAGCTGATCGGACGCCAGTCGGCGCTCGCCAACGTCCTGCTCGGCCGGATCGGCTACCACCCAGCGTGGCGCACGCTGTTCCCGCTAACGCGCGCCGAACGGCGCATGGCACTCGAATGCCTGGAACGGGTAGGGCTGCTGCACAAGGCGCTCGAACGGGTGGATTGCCTGAGCGGCGGCCAGCAACAGCGTGTCGGCATCGCCCGAGCGCTGGTCCAGCAGCCGCAACTGATGCTGGCCGACGAGCCGGTGGCCAGCCTCGACCCGGCCACCTCGCATCGGGTGCTGTCGCAACTCAAGC
>JBFZDU010000425.1:0-15572 GCA_041307205.1 Gammaproteobacteria bacterium
TGAGTGAAGCCTTGCGGCGCGCGCGCGCCCGGCTGCGCAGCCGGCTGGCGCCCGGTCGCAGCGCCGTGGCCGCGGTCCCCCTGTTGTGGCTCGGACTGTTCTTTGGCCTGCCGTTCCTGATCGTGCTGCGGATCAGCCTGTCGGAGGTGGTGATCGGCCTGCCGCCGTATACGGCGCTGCTGGAGTGGATCGAGGGCGGCATGCTCAGCATCCGTCTCAACTTTGCCAACTTCGCCCTGCTCTGGCAGGACACCTTGTATGTCGATGCCTTCGTCAATTCGGTGCGCATCGCGGCCACCGCGACGCTGCTTTGCCTGCTGCTCGGCTATCCGATGGCGCTTGGCATCACCCGGGTGCGCCCGAGTTTGCGCACACCGCTGCTGCTGCTGGTGATACTGCCGTTCTGGACCAGCTTCCTGATTCGCGTCTATGCCTGGATAGGCATCCTCAAGGGCAACGGCCTGATCAACAACTTCCTGCTCTGGCTGGGCGTGATCGAAGAGCCACTGAAGTTGCTGCATACCGACCTGGCGATCTTCGTCGGCATCGTCTATGCCTACCTGCCGTTCATGGTGCTGCCGCTGTACGCGACGCTCTCGCGCATGGACGGCAGCCTGCTGGAAGCCGCCGCAGACCTGGGCTGCCGGCCCTTGTCCGCCTTCTGGCGGGTCACCGTGCCCTTGTCGCTGCCGGGGATCATCGCCGGGTCGTTGTTGGTATTCGTGCCGGCGGTCGGCGAGTTCGTGATTCCCGACCTGCTGGGTGGCCCAAGCAGCCTGATGATCGGCAAGGTCTTGTGGACCGAGTTCTTCAACAATCGCGACTGGCCGGTGGCCGCCGCGGTGGCGGTGGCGCTGCTGGCCCTGCTGGTGGCGCCGGTACTGCTGTTCGAGCGTTTCCGCGAACGGGGGCAGGGCACGTGAACGGCCGTCGCCCGACCCTGGTCTTCAGCCTGCTGGCGTTCGGCTATGCCTTCCTGTACGCGCCGATCATCTCCCTGGTCGTGTATTCGTTCAACGAGTCGCGCCTGGTCACGGTCTGGGGCGGCTTTTCCACCAAGTGGTACACCAGCCTGTTGCACAACGAGCAGCTGCTGGGCGCGGCCTGGATCAGCCTGCGTATCGCGGTCATGAACGCGACCCTGGCCGTCATCCTGGGTACGCTCGCCGGTACCGCCCTGGTGCGCTTCGGACGGTTCCGCGGCCGCCCGGCCCTGGCGCTGATGATCGGTGCTCCCTTGGTGATGCCCGACGTGATCCTTGGGCTGGCCTCGTTGCTGCTGTTCGTCGCCATGGAACAGCTGATCGGCTGGCCGGCCGGGCGCGGCATGAGCACCATCACCATCGCCCACGTGACCTTTTCCATGGCCTATGTCGCGGTCATCGTGCAGTCGCGCCTGGTGCGACTGGACCCGTCCCTGGAGGAGGCGGCGATGGACCTGGGGGCCCGTCCCTGGAAGGTGTTCTTCCTGATCACGCTGCCGTTGATCGCCCCGGCCTTGGCGGCCGGCTGGTTGCTCGCCTTCACCCTGTCGCTGGACGACTTGGTGATTGCCAGTTTCGTGTCCGGGCCGGGCGCTTCCACCCTGCCGATGGTGGTTTACTCCAGCGTGCGGCTGGGTGTCAGCCCCGAGATCAATGCCCTGGCCACGGTGCTGGTGGTGCTGGTGTCCAGCGGCATCCTGATTGCCGGCTTGATCATGCACCGGCGGGCGGCGCGCCTGCAGCAGGCCGATTGAACGCCCGGCCGTGGCGCGCCGGGAGGGATTTGCCCCAGCGGCCGTCGGTTTGAAAAAATGAGCCCCTATCCCGCAGCTGCGAACCCGAGGAATTCCCATGTCCCTGATCAAACCCTTTGCGGGCCTGCGCCCGGCGGCCGGCCGCGCCGAGGCGGTGGTGGCGCCGCCCTACGACGTGATGAGCCGCGCCGAGGCCAAGGCCATGGTGGAAGGGCGGCCCTGGAGCTTCCTGCACATCTCGCGTCCCGAGATCGACCTGCCTGACATCACCGATCCTTATGACCCGGCGGTCTACACCAAGGCCCGCGAGAATCTCGACACCATGATTGCCGAGGACATACTGGTCCGCGACCCGGTGCCCTGCTACTACGTGTACCGCCTCACCATGGCGGGGCACGTGCAGACCGGGCTGGTGGCTGCCGCCTCGGTCGTGGCCTACGACACCGACCGGATCAAGAAGCATGAATTCACCCGGCCAGTGAAAGAGGACGATCGGGTGCGCCAGATCGACGTGTTGAATGCCCAGACGGGACCGGTGTTCCTGGTCTACCCCAGCGCCGAGGCCATCGACGCCGTGCTGGCGCGGGTGGCTGCGACCCCCCCCGAGGTCGATGTGACGGCGCGCGACGGCGTGCGGCATGAACTGTGGACGGTGGCTGATGCCGCCACCATCGCCGATCTCACGGTCGGCTTCGAGGCGCTGCCGGCCTTGTACGTGGCGGATGGGCATCACCGCTCGGCGGCGGCCTCACGCGTTGCCGCGGCGCGCCGGGCGGCCAACCCGCGGCACACGGGCGCCGAGAGTTACAACTATTTCCTTAGCGTCATCTTCCCGCACAATCAGATGCAGATTCTCGACTACAACCGGGTGGTGCGCGATCTCAACGGGCTTGACGCAGCGGCCTACCTGGCGCGCGTGGGTGCCTCCTTCGCAGTCGAGCCCAGCACCACGGCGGTGCGGCCGGGGCGCAGCGGCGAGTGCGGCATGTATCTGGGCGGGCAATGGTATCGGCTGACGATCCACCCGCAGCGCATCCCGCAGCACGATCCGGTGGCGCGTCTGGACGTGAGCCTGCTGCAGGACAACCTGATCGAGCCCGTGCTGGGCATCAGCGATCCGCGCCGCGACGAGCGCATTGACTTCGTCGGGGGTATCCGCGGCCTGGTGGAGCTGGAGAAACGCGTCAACAGCGGCGCATGGGCAGTGGCCTTTGCCCTGTTTCCCACCAGCATGGAGGCCCTGATGGCCGTGGCCGACGCCGGCGCGGTGATGCCCCCCAAGTCCACCTGGTTCGAGCCCAAGCTGGCGGACGGCCTGGTCAGTCACGTGCTCGACTGAGCAGCGCTAGATCCCCGGCGAATTCGACCATGGTTACTGCCACCAGCATCCTGCCGCGTACCGGCGAGTTTAACGTCGACCAGGTCGAACCCTGGCTGGCGTCGCTCGCTGCGCACCGCAGCGCCAAGCAGATCGAGCGCCTGCGCGGCGCGGTTGCCGATGCCGCCGCCCACCATGTCGGCGAGGTCATGGCCGACGGTACCGGCAAGCTGCTGGCGCTGGTGCAGACCGCGGATATCCTCGACGGACTCAAGCTCGACACCGAGACCCTGGTGACGGCGCTGTTGTCCGAATTGCCCGGGGCGAGCGATTACGACCGGGCGCGGGTGGCCGCGCAGTACGGCGAACGGGTCGCCGCGATGCTCGACCTGATTTCGCGCATCCGCGATCTGTCCGCGACCGGCGCGCGCGATGGCCGGGAGGAGGACGCCGAAGGGCTGCGGCGGCTGCTGTTGGGCCTGGCGGACGACGTGCGCGCCCTGTTGGTCGTGCTCGCCAAGCGCTTGCGCCTGATGCGCGGCCTGAAACGCCTGCCGCCCGAGGCACAGCGCACCGTGGCGCGGGAGACCCAGCTGGTGCATGCGCCCCTGGCGAACCGCCTGGGCGTGTGGCAGATCAAGTGGGAACTCGAAGACCTGTGCCTGCGCTATCTCGAACCCCAGACCTACCAGGATCTGGCGCGCCAGCTCGACGGCAAGCGCCGCGAGCGTGAGGCCTTCATTGCGGATGTGATCGCGCGCCTGCAGGCCGAATGCACCCGGCAGGGCATCCGGGCCGAGATCACGGGCCGACCCAAGCACATCTACAGCATCTGGAAGAAGATGACGCGCAAGGGCGTAAGCTTCGATCAGGTATTCGACGTGCGGGCAGTGCGGGTGTTGGTCGACACCGCGGCGCAGTGCTACGAAGTGCTCGGCATGGTGCATGGCCTGTGGCAACCGATACCGGGCGAGTTCGACGACTACATCGCCCGGCCCAAAGGCAATGGCTACAGCTCGCTGCATACCGCGGTGGTGGGTGATGACGGCGCGCCGCTGGAGGTACAGGTCCGCACGCGCGACATGCACGAACATGCCGAACGCGGTGTGGCGGCGCACTGGCTGTACAAGGAGCGCGGTGGTGGCGATGCGGAGCTGGAGCGGCGCATCCACTGGATGCGGCGCTGGCTGGAGAACCCCGAGGATGTACCCGACGAGGGCGACGATAGCGAATTCGAGGCGCGGCGTATCTACCTGCTGTCGCCGCAGGGTCGGGTGGTCGAGTTGCCCAAGGGATCGACCGCGCTGGATTTCGCCTATGCCATCCACACCTCGGTGGGGCATCGCTGCCGCGGCGCCAAGGCCGATGGCAGGATCATCGCCCTGACCCAACCGCTCGAAAGCGGCCAGACGGTCGAGATCCTCACGATCAAGGATGGCGGGCCGAGCCGTGACTGGCTGAATCCGCATTCGGGCTACCTGGCCACGGCCCGGGCCAAGAACCGGATCCGCCAGTGGTTCAAGCAGCAGGATCACGACGTACACCTGCATGCGGGGCGGGCAGCGCTGGAGCGCGAACTGACGCGCCTCGGAGTCCCCAAGCCCGACCTCGAGCAGCTGACCCCGCGCTTCAATTTTCAGACCGTGGACGACCTGCTGGCGGCCATTGGCCGCGGCGATCTGTCGCCCGTACAGGTGGCCAACACCCAGGCGCAGCAGGCGCGACCGGACCCGGAACGCGAGATCGCGGACCGCGCGCGCAAACGTTCCGCCCGGCCGCGCAGCAAGGGTGGGCCCCAGGTCGAGGTGGCGGGTGTAGGGGACCTGATGACCCACATGGCAAAGTGCTGCAAGCCGGTGCCGCTCGATCCGGTGATCGGGTTTATCACGCGCGGTCGCGGTGTCACGGTGCACCGGCGCGATTGCCCGGTGGTGCGCAAGATGGACGCCGAACAGCGGTCCCGCCTCGCCGAAGTGCAGTGGGCCGGGGAGCAGTCGGCAACCGCATTCCTGGTCGACGTGCAGATCTATGCCGGCGACCGCAAGGGGCTGCTGCGCGATATCTCCTCGGTGTTCGCCAACGAGGAGATCGACGTGCTCGGGGTCAAGACCCAGTCCGATCGCCGCCACGAGCGCGCCAGCATGTGCTTCACGGTCGAGGTGCGGGACATGACCCAGCTGAGCCGGGTACTGGACAAACTGGCCCAGGTCCCCGAGGTGATCGACGTGCGCCGGCAAACTTGAGTCGCAGATCAGGGACCGAATCGTTGGCAGATCCGGTCTCTGGCAGTTAAACTAAGCCCCCGTTTTGAAACGAAAAACGTTTAGGGTCTGGCGTTGCGGGGCGGAGACGCCTTGTGGCGTAAGCGCAACACGCTCGGCGCCCCGGCAAGAGTTTTCGATCACGCCGCCCAGCGCGGCGTGACTTTCTGTTATCGACTGAAATCACTGGAGTTTTTAATGGCAGTTGAACGCACCCTGTCCATCGTAAAGCCGGACGCCGTGGCCAAGAATGTAATTGGCGAGATCTACAGCCGCTTCGAAAAGGCCGGGCTGCGCATCGTCGCCGCGAAAATGCAGCACCTGTCCAAGGAGCAGGCGGGGGCTTTTTACGATGTGCACCGGGAACGTCCGTTCTTTAAGGACTTGGTCGAATTCATGACCTCGGGTCCGGTCATGGTGCAGGTGCTGGAGGGTGACGACGCCATTGCCAAGAACCGCGAGGTCATGGGTGCGACCAATCCCAAGGACGCTGCGCCCGGCACCATCCGCGCCGATTTTGCCGTCAGCATCGACGAGAACGCGGTGCACGGTTCCGACGCCGCTGAGACTGCGGCGCGCGAGATCGCCTTCTTCTTCCCCGAAGGTGTCTGCGCGCGCACCCGCTGAGCGGAGACCAGGCACTTGGAAGACGCAAAGGTCAACCTGCTCGACCTCGACCGCAAGGCCATGCAAGCCTGGTTCGTCGAGTCGGGCTCGAAGGCGTTTCACGGCCGCAGTGTGCTCAAGTGGATCCACAAGCACGGGGTGGTCGATTTCGACGCCATGACCGACCTGTCCAAGCGCCAGCGCGAGGAGCTGGCGGCGCGGGCCGAGGTGCGTCTGCCCGAACTGGTGTTCGAACAGCCGTCCTGGGATGGGACCACCAAGTGGCTGCTGGAGCTGGGCGACGGCCAGCGCATCGAGACCGTGCACATACCCGACGGCGAGCGCAGCACCATCTGTGTCTCAACGCAGGTCGGCTGCGCCCTCGACTGCTCCTTCTGCTCGACCGCGCAGCAGGGTTTCAACCGCAACCTGACGGTCGGCGAAATCATCGGCCAGGTGTGGCACGCCACCCGCGAGCTGGGGAGGCCGCCGACCAACGTGGTGTTGATGGGTATGGGCGAACCGCTGGCCAATTTCGATGCCGTGGTCAGCGCCATGGACATCATGCAGGACGATCTCGCCTACATGCTGGCCAAGGCGCGCGTCACCTTGAGCACCTCCGGCATAGTGCCCAATATCTACCGCCTGCGGCAGGTCAGCGACGTCAGCCTCGCGGTGTCGCTGCACGCGCCGGACAATGCGTTGCGCGATGTGCTGGTGCCGATCAACCGCAAGTACCCGCTGGAAGAGCTGATCCCGGCCTGCCGTGAGTTCATCAAGCACGACAAGCGCCGCAAGATCACCTGGGAGTACGTGATGCTGGACGCGGTCAACGATACCGATCGCCACGCCAAGGCCTTGATCCGCTTGCTCGAAGGGACGCCGTCCAAGCTCAACCTGATTCCCTTCAATCCCTTCCCGGGGTCGCAGTACCGGACCTCGTCCCCGGAACGCATCGAGGCCTTCCGGCAGCGCCTGATGCGATCGGGGATCATGGCCATCACGCGCAAGACCCGTGGCGACGATATCGACGCCGCCTGCGGGCAGCTGGTCGGCCGGGTACGCGATCGCAGTCGCCGGCAGTTGCGCCGCCTGACCGGGGGTGGCCTATGAATGCTCGTCGTGCGTTGGGCCGGGTCCTGGTCCCGGTGCTGTGCTGGGGCGCCTTGGCCGGTTGCCAACCCGGTGCGGTCCGGCCCGACGCCGGCGCTGATGCGACCGGGGAATTGGGCACGCTCAAGACCGCCAGCCCGGCAGACGTGTATATCGAGCTGGCGGACGCGTATATGAAGGAACGCAACTACGCGGAAGCCCTGAAGAATGCCAAGAAGGCCACCCGGGCCGATCCGGGCAATTCCAACAGCTTCAATGTGCTGGGTATCGTGTATCAGCAGCTCGGGGAACGGGCGCAGGCCGAGCGCGCTTACCAGCGGGCGATCCAGCTCGATCCCCGCGACCCCTATGCGTTGAACGCCTACGGCGCATTCCTGTGCGTCGACAAGCGCTACGCGGAAGCGGACGGACTGTTCGCGCGCGCCGTGCAGAATCCGCTGTACCAGACACCGTGGATGGCCCTGACCAACGCCGGTATCTGTGCCCACGATGCCGGGGAACTGGCCAAGGGCGAGGCCTACCTGCGCCAGGCCCTGCAGGTGAACAAGCGCTTCGGCCCGGCGTTGCTGCGGATGGCCAGGATCAGCCTCGAAGCCGACAACGCCTTGTCCGCACGCGCCTACCTGCAGCGCTACGCTGAAGTGGCGCCGCATAATGCCGAGTCGTTGTGGCTGGGCATCCAGACCGAACGCATCCTGGGCGATCGCGACCAGGCTGCGAGCTACTCGCTGCTGCTTCGCTCGCGTTTCCCCGACTCGGAGCAGGTTCAGTTACTCAATGCGTCGAGGCCCCGATGAACGCCCTTGTCAACCAAGTAGGTGAGAACGTAGCCGAGTTCCGCGCCCCCGGTCCGGGTGAGCGCCTGCGCGCGGCGCGGTTGTCGCTCGGCCTGGAGCTCCCCAAGCTGGCGGGGCAATTGCACCTGAGCGACAGCATGGTGGTGGCGCTGGAGCGCGACGACTACGAGGCGCTGCCGGGTCGGGTCTTCATCCGCGGCTACCTGCGCAACTATGCCAAGCTGGTGGGGGTGCCGGCTGATTCGGTCGTCAAACAGTTCGACGAGCGGGTCCCGGACACCGAGGGTACTCGCCGCTTGCACCGGGTCGGCGCCAGCGTGCGCCGCGAGGTCCACAGCTCGCACGGTTTGGTGCGCTTGTTGAGCCTGCTGATCGTACTGGGCCTAGCCGCCCTGTTCTTCCTGTGGTGGGATGGCCACATGGTCTGGCCGGAGCAGGACGGGGCGCGGGTGGCCGGCACGGTGACGGCGCCTGCTGCGCCGATCGGCGCCGAGGGTCAACTGAGCTTGCCGCAGTTGGCGCCCACGGCCCCCCCCCCGGCGGCGGCCGAGCCGGAGGCGATTGCCGGCGGGAACGAGGCGGCGTCCGTTGCCGAGGCACCTGTGACGCCGGACCAGGCCACGGCCGCGGCGCCTGATCCGCAGGCCTTGCAGGCGCCAGACCAGGTCCCGGCGGCGAGCCTCCCGGCATCCCCGGCGCCAGTGGTGGCCCAGCGCGAAATCGTGTTCGAATTCAGCGCGCCCTGCTGGGTCGATGTGCGCGACGCCAGCCGTGGCTTCAAGCTCGTCGGTGAAATGGAGAAAGGCGCCCGCAAGGTGCTCGGCGGTGCGCCGCCCTACAAGGTGGTGATCGGCGACGCCTCGGCCGTGCGCATCACGATCGCCGGGGCACCCTACGACATCGCCCGCCATACCCGTGGCAATGTCGCGCGCTTCACCCTGGACCCGGCCGGGGCGAGCGACTGAGGCGGCTGCCGCTGGCGCCGACCGGCGGGGCGGCGGTCGGACCGCCGCCCGCATGACGCGAGACACCATGAACAAGAATATCCAGGCGATCCGCGGGATGCGCGACATCCTGCCCGAGCAGACGCCGTTGTGGCAGTGGCTGGAGGAGCGCGTGCGCGCCGTGCTGGCGGCCTACGGCTATGCCGAGATCCGTATGCCAATCCTGGAGATGACGGACCTGTTTAAACGGTCCATCGGCGAGGTCACGGACATCGTCGAGAAGGAAATGTATACCTTCGACGACCGCAACGGCGACAGCCTGACCCTGCGTCCCGAGGGCACGGCCGGTTGCGTACGCGCGGCGCTGGAGCATGGCTTGCTGCACAACCAGACCCAGCGCCTGTGGTACCAGGGCCCGATGTTCCGCCACGAGCGCCCGCAACAGGGGCGCTTGCGGCAGTTCCACCAGATCGGGGTCGAGGCGTTCGGCATGACCGGTCCAGATATCGACGCCGAAGTGATCCTGATGACCGCGCGCATCTGGCGCGAACTGGGGCTGCAGGGGCTGCAGCTGCAGCTCAACACCCTGGGCACGGCGGAGGAGCGGGCGGCCTATCGCGAGCGCCTGGTGGCTTATTTGGAGGCCCGCGACGACGCCCTGGACGAGGACAGTCGGCGGCGCCTGTATACCAATCCCTTACGCATACTGGATACCAAGAACCCGGACCTGCAGGCACTGGTGGCGGCGGCCCCGGAGTTGGGCGACGACCTCGGGGAGGCGTCGCGCGCCCACTTCGCGGCCGTCTGCAATGCCTTGGATGCCGCCGGTGTGCCGTATGTGATAAATCCGCGGCTGGTGCGCGGACTCGATTACTATTCGCGCACGGTGTTCGAATGGGTCACCGACCGGCTCGGTGCGCAGGGCACGGTATGTGCGGGCGGTCGCTACGACGGACTGGTCACCCAGCTGGGTGGGCGCGCCACGCCGGCGGTCGGGTTCGCCATGGGGCTCGAACGGCTGGTCGCCATACTCGAAGCGGATGGAGCGGCGGCCGGGCTCGGCCAGGTGGATCTCTACCTGGTGCTGGTCGGGGAGACGGCCGAACGTGCCGGCCTGCTGCTCGCCGAGGAATTGCGCGACGCCCTGCCGGGGCGGCGGATCGTTGCGAACTGCGGCGGCGGCAGCTTCAAGGCCCAGTTCAAACGGGCCGACCGCAGCGGCGCTGCCTTCGCCGTCGTCCTCGGTGAGACCGAGCTGGCGCAAGCCGTGGTCGGGCTCAAGCCCTTGCGCCACGGCGGTGAACAAACCAGCTTGCCGCGCGCCGGGCTGGCCGCGGAACTCGAACGTTGCCTGGTCGCAGACAACGATTGAATCGAGCGGCGCGCCTCGCCCGCTTGGGGCAGGCAGCAGCATGGGGGGCGGGAACCGCCTTTCCGTTTTTTGCATCGCGTACCCCTGCAGGGTGATACGCCGTGTTGAACGAGCAGCGCCGGCGCGAATGGCCGGTGCAGTCCCGGGAGTAAGAGCATTGAACGAATATCTGAACGAAGACGACCAGCTTGAAGCCCTGAAACGTTGGTGGAAGGAAAACGGCAAGGCGGTCATCGGCGGCGCCGTGCTGGGCCTTGCCGTAGTCGGTGGTTGGCAGTGGTGGCAGCGGCACACCACGGCCCTGGCGGAGCTGGCCTCCGTCAATTTCGATCAGTTCACCAACGCGGCACAACTCGGCAACCTGGAGGCCGCCAGGCAGCAGGGCGAGCGGCTGCTTGGGGAGTTTGGGGATTCCGCCTATGCCGTCCTGGCGGCGTTGGAACTGGCCCGGATCGAATATGCCAACGGCCAGGCGGACAGTGCGATCGGGCGTTTGCGCTGGGCTATGAGCCACACCGATGATCCCAGCCTGCAACAGTTGACGCGGCTGCGCCTGGCGCAGCTGCTGCTGGACCAGGGCAATGTCGACGGCGCGGCCGGGCTGCTCGATGGCGCCACCGTCGCGGCCTATGCCGGTGAGTTTAGCTTGCTGCGTGGTGATATCGCCCGCGAGCGCGGTGACCTGGCCGCGGCGCGCGACGCCTACCAGCAGGCGCTGTCGCAGGGCGTGGCCAACCCCGGGCTGTTACGCATGAAGTTGCACGAGGTCGGTGGCGCACCGGCTGCGGGTTGAGGGCGGCGAGCCATGGCGATAACGCGTTGGCTGCCGCTGCTATTGAGCGGCCTGCTCGGTGGTTGTGGCACCTGGTTTGGGGGTGCGGAGGTAGAGCCCCCCGCCGAGCTGCAGGACCTGGATCCGCAACAGCGCATCCAGCCGCGCGAAGTGTGGAGCCGCGATGTCGGCGCCGGTACCGGGCAACGTCACCTGGGTTTGCGGCCCTGGGTCGAAGCCGGCCGCGTATACGTTGCCGACAGCAAGGGCAAGGTGCAGGTCCTGGAGGCGGGTGACGGGCAGGCCATCTGGAGCCTGGATGCCGATGCGCCCCTATCCGGTGGGCCGGGTGTCGGCGCCGGGCTGGTGCTGCTTGGCACCAGCGATGCGGAGCTGATTGCCCTGGACGAGGAAACCGGGGCAGAACGCTGGCGTAGCCGCGTCAGCAGCGAAATCCTGGCGGCGCCGGCGGCGGCGGCGGGCGTCGTGGTGGTGCATACGATCGACGGCAAGCTGATCGGCCTGGACGCGGCGGACGGCAAGGAACGCTGGCGCTACGAGCGCGAAGTGCCGGTGTTGAGTTTGCGCGGCAGCGCGGCGCCGGTGATCAGCGGTAACCTGGTTTATTGCGGCTTGGCGGGCGGCAAGCTTCTGGCCCTGGACCTGGACAGCGGCCTGCCCGTATGGGAGGCCAGCATCAGTGTGCCCAGCGGTCGCTCGGAGTTGGAGCGAATGGTGGATATCGACGGCGATCCGCTGCTGTACGACTCGTCAATCTATGTCGCCACCTACCAGGGAGAAGTGGCCGCCATCGGTGAGGCGTCCGGGACCCTGTTGTGGCGGCGCAAGTTGTCTTCCTATAACGGCATGGCAGCCGATTGGCGCCAAGTCTATGTCAGCGACGACCAGGGGCACGTGTGGGCGCTCGACACCGCCACCGGCTCCGCGCGCTGGCGCCAGGAGGCCCTGTACAACCGCCGCCTCTCCGCGCCAGCGGTGCTGGGTGACTACGTGGTGGTCGGGGACTTCGAAGGCTACCTGCACTGGCTATCGACTGATGACGGCAGCATCGTCGGCCGCACGCGCGTCGGCAGCGATCCCATCGGCGCCGCGCCGCGCGCGGCCAATGACATGCTCTACGTGCTCGGGGACGGGGGGGATCTGTCGGCCTTTCGGGGGCCGGGCGCCGAGCAGCCCTGAGCTTATATCGGCATGTTACCCGTCATCGCCCTGGTCGGTCGGCCTAACGTCGGCAAATCGACCCTGTTCAATCGCCTGACGCGCAGCCGCGACGCATTGGTGGCCGATCAGCCCGGTCTTACACGCGATCGCCAGTACGGGGTCGGGCGGCTCGGTGTCAAACCCTGCCTGGTGGTGGACACCGGCGGCATCAGCGAGGCGCACGGCGGTATCGAGGCGCTGATGATGGCGCAGGTGCGCCAGGCCATCGGCGAAGCGGATCACGTGCTGTTCCTGCTCGATGGCCGCGAGGGACTGACCGCCGGGGACGAGGCAATCGCGGCCGAGTTGCGCCGCACCGGCAAACCCATCACGGCGGTGGTCAACAAGACGGAGGACTTGGATCGCGCCACCGCGGCGGCCGATTTCCACGCCCTGGGCCTGGGCCAGCCGGTGCTTATTGCCGCAGCCCACGGGCGTGGCGTCAAGACCCTGATCAACGCTGTGCTGGAGACGCTGCCGCCGACGGACGATGCGGCCGGCCCGGCGTCGGACCAGGGCATCCGGATCGCCGTGGTCGGTCGTCCCAATGTCGGCAAGTCGACGCTGGTGAACCGCCTGCTCGGTGAGGAGCGGGTGGTGACCTTCGATCAGCCGGGCACCACGCGCGACAGTATCGCCATCCCGTTCGAGCGCGAAGGCAGGGCCTATATCCTGATCGACACCGCCGGGGTGCGGCGCCGCGCGCGCATTGCCGAGGCAATCGAGAAATTCAGTGTCATCAAGACCCTGCAGGCGATCGAGGAAGCCAATGTGGTGCTGTTGGTGCTGGATGCACAACAGGGGATCAGCGAACAGGACGCCGGGCTGGCCGGGCATGTGCTGGAGAGCGGCCGCGCGCTGGTGGTCGTAATCAACAAGTGGGACGGCCTGGCACCCGACCAGCGCGAGCGCATCAAGTCCGAGATGCAGCGCAAGCTGCCGTTCCTGGATTTTGCCGCTTGGCGTTATGTTTCCGCCCTGCACGGCAGCGGCGTGGGCAAGCTGCTGGCCGCGGTTGACGCCGCGCACGCCGCGGCCATGATCGATCTGCGAACCCCGGAGCTTAACCGGATCCTGGAGGACGCGGTAACCGAGCACCAGCCGCCGCTGGTGCGTGGCCGGCGCATCAAACTGCGTTATGCCCACCAGGGCGGCAAGAATCCGCCCCTGGTGATCATCCACGGCAACCAGACCGAGTCGGTGCCGCCCGCTTACCAGCGTTATTTGATCGGCCGCTTCCGCAAGGCGCTGGGGCTTGCCGGCACACCGATCCAGGTCGAATTCCGCACCGGGGAAAACCCCTTCCAGGGGCGCCGCAACAAGCTCACCGAGCGCCAGCAAAAGAAGCGCAAGCGCCTGATCAAGCATGTCAAGAAGCGCCGCTAGACCGGCGGTGCTTGCTTCCTGATGCTGCGCCGAGAGCCAAGGCCCAGTGGTAGCCACTCGGGCCAACGGACTTCAGTCATTTTTTCCGGGCGCCCTGGGCTTCTTGACGGGGCGCTTCCGGGTCGCCTTTCTGCTCCCTGCCTGCGGTTCCGTTAGCTTACGCCGTACTTCGCATTGCAGTGCGCCGTGGGCCAGCCGCAACTCCACGGCAGCGCCGACCTCGACCGCGGCCGCGTCACGTAGCAGGGCGCCGCTCGCGGCGTCCAGCGCGATGGCGTAGCCGCGGGCCAGGGTCTGCAGGGGACTGATCGCGTGCAGATTGCGGGCCAGCCCCTGCAGGCGTGCGCCGCGGCGTTCCAGATCGAGCCGGGCGGCATGGCACAGTCGGTGGCGCAAGTCGCGCAGGCGTTCGGCGGAGCGGGCCAGCCGGGCGCGCGGCGAGCGTGCGGCCAGGCGTTGCCGCAGCGCGTCGAGCCGGTGGCCGGCCTGCTGCAGGCGGCGTTGAGCCGCGCGTTGTAGCCGCAGCTCCAGCTCGTCGCCGCGTTGCTGTTGTTGGCGCAGGCGCCGTTCGGGGTGCAACAGCTGCAGACGGTGGGCCGCGGCCTGCAGGCGGCGTCGCCCGCGCTCGAGGCCGCCGCGCTGCGCCCGCAGCTTGCGCGTCGCCAGCGCGTCGACCCGCTGCAGCAGGTCCGCTGCGTCTGGTACCGCCAGTTCTGCCGCCGCCGAGGGAGTGGGCGCCCGGCGGTCGGCGACGAAGTCGGCAATCGTGAAGTCGATCTCGTGGCCGACGGCGCTGATCAGCGGCAGTTCCAGCGCGGCGATGGTGCGTGCCAGGGTCTCGTCGTTGAAAGCCACCAGGTCCTCGCTGGCGCCACCGCCGCGCGCCAGGATCAACAGATCGCAGTCCCGTCGTTGCGCCGCCAGGCGCAGGGCCTGGACCATGGCGGGTGCCGCCTCGGCACCTTGCACCGGCACCGGGTAGATGAGCACTGGAACGGCTGGGGCGCGCCGGGCCAGGATCTGGAGGATGTCGCGCAGCGCGGCCCCCGACGGCGAGGTGACGACCCCGATGCGCCGCGGGAAGGCGGGCAGGGGCCGCTTGCGGGCCGGATCGAACAGCCCCTCGGCCGCCAGTTTGGCCTTGAGTTCCTCGAAGGCGCGTTGCAGCAGCCCGGCGCCGGCGGGCTCCAGGTGTTCGACGATCAGCTGGAATTCACCACGCGGCTCGTAAAAGCTGATCCGGGCCCGCACCAGCACCTGGACGCCGTCGACCGGTAGCTCGCGCAACAGCAGCCGGCGATTGCGAAACAGCGCGCAACGGACCTGGGACCTGGCATCTTTCAGCGTGAAATACAGGTGGCCGGAGCGCGGCGCCGACAGGTTGGATAGCTCGCCCTCCACCCACAGCAGCGGCAGGCTGGTTTCCAGGATGGCGCGGACTTCGGTGGTGAGGCGGCTGACCGAATAGATGTCGCGCTGGGCATCGGGCATGGGGTGTGGGTGGTCAAAAACCGGGTGAATGTATGGTTATGTGCGGCGTCCGATGACGGTCGGCAGTAGCTGTCGACACGGGAGCGGCGGGGTTCGGGCGATGCCGATTGAGTTTATCCAGTTTACCGGGTGGGCGCCAAATTCTATAATCCCGCCCCTCGTTTTGCCCCCGCGGATACGTTGCCATGCGCCTCGCACAGGATCAGGAAGCCCTTACTTTCGACGACGTACTGCTGGTGCCCGCACATTCCGACGTGCTGCCCAAGGATGTCGATCTCACGACCCGGCTCACCCGGGGGATTGCGCTGAATATCCCGCTGGTGTCGGCCGCGATGGATACGGTGACCGAGGCGCGGCTGGCCATCGCCATGGCGCTGGAGGGCGGGATCGGCATCATCCACAAGAACATGACCGGCGAGCAGCAGGCCGCGCAGGTGCGCATGGTCAAACGCTACGAGAGCGGCGTGATCCACGACCCGATCACGGTGCCGCCCAGCATGAGCATCGGCGAGGTGCTGGCGCTGACCCGGGCCAACAATATCTCGGGTGTGCC
>JBFZDU010000426.1:0-4454 GCA_041307205.1 Gammaproteobacteria bacterium
CGCTCTTCCTATCTTCCCAAGGTGTGTTGACGTTTAAGCCGAGCGTACGGAAACAGACCCGGGCGACCGATCGATCGGTCGCCCGGGTCTTGCTGCATCAGCGCGCCCGGCCGGATGGCTGGACGCGGCCCCATCGCTGCTGCCGATGGAGCGGGCAGATCAATCGGCTCTGGCTGCTTCCAGGTCGCGCATCACGGCGTCCAGGTTGAACGACGCCGGCTTCTGCCGCGGCGGGAACTTGACGAAGTTCTCCATCTGTTGTGCCACCACGCCCTGCATCAGGTAGATGGCAAAGGCATTGGTTATCATCCAGTCGTAGTACGTATTCGAGCTCTCGTCGGCCCGCTCGAAGGGGTCGCGCCGCAGATTGAAAAGCTTCGGGATTCGCAGCTTCACGAACGGCTCTATCCAGCAAGCAAGCTGCTTGGCGCGCTGCTCCATCAGTACCATTTTCCAGTCCTGCGTGCGGATCGCCAGGATGTCGCCGTCGTCGCTGATGTAGAAGAAGAAATTGCGTGGGCTGTCCTTCACCTCGCCCTTCAGGTAGGGCAGCATGTTGTAACCGTCGATGTGGACCTTGAAGGTCTTGTCGCCGGCCTGGTGGCCCTCGAGCAGCTTCTCCTTGATGTCCGGCACGCCGGCGGCGGCGAGGAAGGTCGCCAGCCAGTCCTGGTGCGTCACGATGCCGTTGAGTACCGTACCCGCCTTGAACTGGCCCGGCCAGCGCACGAAGCACGGCACCCGCCAGCCGCCTTCCCAGTTGGTGTTCTTCTCGGAGCGGAACGGCGTGATGCCGGCGTCCGGCCAGGTGTTGAAGTGCACGCCGTTGTCGGTGGAGTACATGACGATGGTGTCTTCGGCGATGCCCAGCTCGTCCAGCTTGTTCAGCATCAGGCCGACGTTCTCGTCGTGCGCGACCATCACGTCGTTGTAGTCACCCTGGCCGCTTTTGCCCTTGTGCTTTTCGGCGCAGTGGGTGCGAAAGTGCATCGCCGTGGTGTTGTACCAGAGGAAGAAGGGCGTACCCGCCTTGTGCGTCTCGTCGATGAAGCGCAGCGCGCGCTCGGTCACCTCGTCGTCGATGGTCTCCATGCGCTTGATCGTCAGCGGGCCGGTGTCCACGACCGTCTGCCCGCCTTTGCCGTCGGCCTTGCAATGCAGAACACCGCGCGGGCCGAACCGCTTCTTGAACTCCGGGTTTTTTGGGTAGTCGGGTTGCTCGGGCTCTTCCTCGGCGTTGAGGTGGTAGAGGTTGCCGAAGAACTCGTCGAAGCCGTGCACAGTGGGCAGGTGTTCGTCGCGGTCGCCCAGGTGGTTCTTGCCAAACTGGCCGGTGGCGTAGCCCAGGGGCTTGAGCAACTCGGCGATGGTCGGGTCCTCGGGCTGGATGCCGTTGGTGCCGCCCGGCATGCCGACCTTGGTCAGCCCGGTGCGGATCGGGTTTTGGCCGGTGATGAAGGCCGAGCGGCCGGCGGTGCAGCTTTGCTGGGCGTAGTAGTCGGTGAAGGCCACACCTTCGTTGGCGACGCGGTCGATGTTGGGCGTGCGGTAGCCCATCTGGCCACGACTGTTGTAGCTGATGTTCCACCAGCCCACGTCGTCGCCCCAGAGGATCAGGATGTTCGGTTTCTTAGCTGCCATGGTCTCTTCCTTTCAGTGGTGACACAAGTTCCGGATCGATTCGAATCAACCCGGGCCTAAAAAACACGCAGCCCTCACGGCGTCGTCAGTTCGCGACTGACCCCGCTGAAGGGCGAGCTCGGTGCCTTGTCGCCGTGGCAGAAGCGGAATTTCCTGCCGCTGCCGCACGGGCAGGGCCGATAAGCGCCCTGTCTTGCATCCTGGTCGGCGACCCACGCCATCACGTCGGCGGGTGGGCGGTTCTGCCGCAGCAGTTGCACCATGACGTTGAAGGTCGGCCCGCAGTGGGTGAAGAAGAGCTCCAGTCCCGGGCACAGGTAGTTCTGGCCAGGTTCCCCGTCGCGCGACAGTGCGAAACGGTCCTTGGGGCAGCCGCCATTGCACCAGTTGAGGACCTTGCAGCCGCGGCACTGGGCAGTCAGCGTATCACGCTTGTCCTCGCCGAACTTGCGTTGCTCGGGCGAGGCCACCAGCTCGAGCAGGTGCGTCTGGTGGATGTTGCCGAGCTTGTATTTCGGCTCGACGAAGTGATCACATGAATAGAGGTCGCCGTTGTGCTCCAGCGCCGGGCCGTAGCCGCAGGTGGGTGCGTGGATGCACAGCAGATGGCGGCCGAAGAAGGCCTCCAGCGTGACGTCGAAGAGCTGCACGTAGACCTGGCCCACGTCATTGCGCACCCACTCCTCGAAGATGTCGATGAGGAATCGGCCGTATTGTTCAGCGCCCACCGTCCGCTCGGTGACCAGGTTGCCGGTTTGCGTATAGAGCAGGCGCTTCTTGCCGGCTTGCTCGCTCCAGCCCTGGTTGGCGATGCTGATAGTTTGCTCGGTAGCGCGCTCGATGATCGGTATGAACTGCACCCACTTCGCGCCCAGCTCGTCGCGGAAGAAGCGATAGACGGCGCGGCCGTGCTGCTGATTGGCGGCGTTCACGGTGCACAGAATGTTGAAGTCGACCTCGTGCTTGCGCAAGTACCGCCAGCCGCGCATCACCAGGTCGAAGGTGCCCTGGCCGCGGCGGTCGACGCGGTAGGTGTCGTGCAACTCGCGCGGGCCGTCGACGCTCAAGCCGACGAGGAAGTTGTGCTGCTTGAAGAATGCGCACCACTCGTCGTCGATCAGTAGACCGTTGGTCTGGAAAGTGTACTGCACGGTCTGGCCGGGTTGGAGATACTTCTCGACCAGCTCGACCGAATGTCGAAAGAAGTCGAGCTTCATCAGCGTCGGCTCGCCGCCCTGCCACGCCACCGTCACCTGCGGCGCCCGGTGCGACTCGAGCAACTGGCGGATGTAGACCTCCAGCGTAGCCTCGGTCATGCGGTGCTTGTCGTTCGGGTAAAGCGATTCCTTGGACAGGAAGAAACAATAGGTGCAATCGATGTTGCACGTCGACCCGCTCGGCTTGGCCAGCAAGTGGAAGCCCGGCGGGGTGTTCGCGGGCAGCGGCGCGGGCGTCGCGCGGGGGTCGGCTACGGCAGGCAAGGTTTCACTCAATCGCATGTTAAGCCTTGTCGGGCGTTGCGCCGCCGGGGGGTTGGCCCAGCCAGGTATTGGCCGCCGCCACCGCTTGGTTGAGCGCCGCGCCGATCTGTGGTGTAGCCACGAAGACGTTCTCGTCGCCAATGAGCTTGAGCACCCCGGTCTTGGCCAACTGGTCGCGAACGAGCCGATCCACGCCGACCAGCATCAGTTTGCCTTGCCTGGCCTGCAGCGCCTGGGAATAGCGCTGCAACACGGTTACCAAGGTGCTGCCGATCTCGCTCTTGCCGCGCATGTTGATGGCCACGACGGCGCGGGTGGCATCGCCGACGGCCGGCAGCATCTCTTCGATGTTCTTGGCCGCGGCGAAGAACAGGCTGCCATAGACATGCAAGATCGTGAGCTGGTGGCTAGGCAGGTGTTTAGGTGGCGGCTGCTCTAGCGGGAAGCCTTGCGCTTGTAGTACCCACTGGGTGACGACGACCTTGTTCGATTGGCGGATGGTGTTGAGCAGGATGCTCATAACCACACCGAACAGGACCGCAAACTGCAGCGGGACGGTCAAGGTGGCGAGGAAAGTCGCGAGCATGACCAGCCTGGGGATGCGGCCGGTCTTCCAGGCCATCACCGCTTGTTCCACGCGCAGGCCCTGAAAACCGGCGACGATCAGCAATGCGGCCAGCGCGGGCATCGGCACCCGTTCCACCAGCGGTCCGGCGAGCAACACGATCAGCGCCACGAACAACCCGACGAAGATGTTGCCCCAGCGCGAGCGGGCCCCCGCGCTCATGATCAGCACCGTGCCTGAGACCGACCCGCCGGCAGGAATGCCGCCGACCAGGCTGGTGGCCATGTTGGCAGCACCCTGGCCGAGGAAGTCGCGCGACACGTTCGGGTACTGACCGTTGGGGTTGGGCGTGCCCTGACTGACGCCCGCGCCCTGCACCAGGCCGATGACGGCCACCGAGAAGGCCGGCAGCAAGAGCGACATGACAAGCGAAGGCTGAGGCATCATCAACTCGGGCAGGGATCGCGTAATCGCGGCGATGTCACCGACCGTCGGGACGGTGCCGAAGAGGGCAGTGGTCGACATGAACGGGAGGTTCAGTACGGCCAGCAGGACGGTCGCCGCGGCAATTGCGATGATGAAGGCGAAGCGCTGCAAGCGCTTGAGGGACAGCAGCGCCACGATCAGCACGAGCGTCACGCCGCCGATGATGCTGTCCTGGAAACTGATCTGGCCGATGCGCAACAGAAGGTCCAATGCCTGGGCGACCCGGTTCGAAAAGCTGCTCTGGTAGCCCGTCAGGTCGCTTAACTGGCCGAGGATGATCA
>JBFZDU010000427.1:0-2764 GCA_041307205.1 Gammaproteobacteria bacterium
GCCCCGGGATTGCGGGCCGCCTGGGAGCAGGCGGCGCGCCACGACGCGCGGGTGATGGCCGAACGCTGGATCAGCGGCGCCGAGTACACCGCGGCCATCCTCGGCACTGCGCCGCTACCCCTGATCAAGCTGGAGACCGACCACGCCTTCTATGACTACGACGCCAAGTACCTGGCCGATGACACGCGCTACCTCATCCCCTGCGGCTTGGACGTCGGGCGGGAGCGCGAGCTGCAGGAGATCGCCTGGCGCGCCTTCCAGATCGTGGGTGCCAGTGGCTGGGGGCGCGTCGACCTGTTGGTGGACGGCGAGGGCCGGCCCTGGCTGATCGAGGTCAACACGGTTCCGGGCATGACCGATCACAGCTTGGTGCCGATGGCGGCGCGGGCCGCGGGGATCGATTTTGATGAACTGGTCTGGCGCATCCTGGCGCAGACGCTGGAGGCGCGCTGATGGCGTCCCCTAACGCCGAACCCGACCGCCGGCCGGCGCTGCGGCCGCGCCGCCACCCGGCCCTGCAGCGTGCCCTGCTGGCTTGCGGCATCGCCGTGGTGGGCTTGCCGCTCGCCGGCACGGCCCTGGACCAGGTGCGCGACCCGCGCCATTTGCCGTTGCACACGGTGAGGGTCACCGGCGCATTGCGGCACTTGGAACGCGACCAGTTGGAGGGCGTGGTTGCCGCCGCCATCGACGGCAATTTCTTCACCGTGGACATGGCGGCGATCCGGCGTCGGGTGCGGCAGCTGCCCTGGGTCGACGAGGTCAGCATCCGGCGGGTATGGCCCGGGACCCTGGTGATGGAAGTGGTCGAGCAGGTGCCGTTCGCGCGCTGGGGCGAGGCGGCGCTGGTGAATGCCCGCGGCGAAGTGTTTGCGCCGACCTCAGGTGTACCCAAACAGGGTCTGGTGGAGCTGTTCGGACCGGAGGGCAGCGCACCGCGGGTGGTGGACTTTTGCCGGGTGGTGACGGCGCGGTTGCAGACCGCGGGCCTGCAGTTGCACCGGTTGGGATTGGACGGCCGTCGTGACTGGGTGTTGGGCCTCGCCGGCGGCCTGCGCCTGGCGCTGGGGCAGGAGGCCGAACTGGAACGGCTGAACCGGTTCCTGGGTGCCTATCCGCTGCTCGCCGCCGACAGTTCGCGCGAGCCGGTCGAGGTCGACCTGCGCTATGCGCAGGGTTTTGCAGTGGCGTGGCGCGTGCGCGCGGACGAGGGAGCGGCAACGGCCGCGAGCAAGACCAGAGAAGGTGATACCTGAACATGGTGAGGAAGCCGGACAAGAACATCATCGTGGGCCTGGACGTGGGCACGTCCAAGGTGGTCGCGATCGTCGGTGAGGTGAAGGCCGACAACGAAATCGAGATCATCGGCATCGGTTCGCACCCCTCGCGCGGCCTGAAAAAAGGCGTGGTGGTAAACATCGAGTCGACGGTGCAGTCGATCCAGCGCGCGGTGGAGGAAGCCGAGCTGATGGCCGGCGTCGAGATCGATGCCGTGTATGCCGGGATCGCCGGCAGTCACGTTTCCAGCCTCAACTCGCACGGCATAGTACCCATCAAGGATCGTGAGGTCAGTCACACCGACGTGGAGCGCGTCATCGATGCGGCGCGCGCGGTGGCCATTCCGGCCGATCAGAAGATCCTGCACATCCTGCCCCAGGAATTCATCATCGATAACCAGGAAGGCATCCATGATCCGGTGGGCATGTGCGGCGTGCGCTTGGAGGCGCGTGTGCACATGGTGACGGGCGCGGTCAGCGCGGCCCAGAACATCATCAAGTGCGTGCGCCGCTGCGGCCTGGAGGTGGAGGACCTGATTCTCGAACAGCTCGCCTCCAGTTATTCGGTGCTGGAAGAAGATGAGAAGGATCTCGGCGTCTGCCTGGTCGACATCGGTGGCGGCACCACCGATATCGCGGTGTTCACCGGCGGCTCGATTCGCCACACCGCGGTGATCCCGATCGCCGGCGATCAGGTCACCAACGACATCGCGGTGGCGCTGCGCACGCCTACCCATCACGCCGAGGAGATCAAGCTCAAGTATGCCTGCGCGCTTACCCAGCTGGCCGGTGCCGACGAGACCATCGAGGTGCCGAGCATCGGTGATCGGCCGCCGCGGCGGCTGTCGCGCCAGACCCTGGCCGAGGTGGTCGAGCCGCGCTACGAGGAACTGCTCGGCCTGATCCAGGCCGAGCTGCGGCGTTCCGGTTTCGAGGACCTGGTGGCCGGCGGCGTGGTGTTGACGGGCGGCAGCGCCAAGATGGAAGGGTTGATCGAACTGGCGGAGGAGGTTTTTCACATGCCGGTGCGGCTGGGCGTGCCCCAGTACGTCACCGGCCTGGTGGATGTGGTGCGCAACCCGATTCACGCCACCGGCGTGGGTCTGTTGCTGTTCGGGAGTCGTAATCGCGCCGTGCGCATTCCGGAGAGCACGCGGGGCGGATTCAAGGCGGCCTGGGACCGCATGAAGAGTTGGTTCCAGGGAAATTTCTAAAGCGTGCTCGAGCGGCCCGCTTGGGGTCACAAATCAGATGGTCGGGAGGCCGGAGACATGTTCGAACTTATGGATGTCGATAGTCAGAATGCAGTGATCAAGGTAATCGGCGTGGGCGGTGGCGGCGGCAATGCCGTCAATCACATGCTGAAATCGAACATCGAGGGCGTAGATTTCATCTGCGCCAACACCGATGCCCAGGCGTTGCAGAACACGGCGGTACGCACCGTGTTGCAACTCGGCTCCTCGATCACCAAGGGCCTGGGCGCCGGC
>JBFZDU010000428.1:0-3833 GCA_041307205.1 Gammaproteobacteria bacterium
AGGACGTGCAGGACTTCGTCAAGCGCGCCCTGGCCGGGGGCGCCGCGCCTATGCCGACCACGGCGGGGCTGCCCTTGCAGCTGCCGGCGGCGCCCGAGGTTGACTTCAGCAAGTTCGGCGAGATCGAGGCGGTCGCCTTGGGCCGGATCAAGAAGCTCAGCGGTGCCCACCTGCACCGCAGCTGGCTCACGGTGCCGCACGTCACCCAGTTCGATGCGGCGGATATCACCGAGTTGGAGGGCTTCCGCAAGGCGCAGCAAGCCACGGCCGACGGCCAGGGTGTCAAGCTCACCTTCATGCCGTTCCTGATGAAGGCCGTGGCCGCGGCGCTGCGCCAGTTTCCGCAGTTCAATGCCTCGCTGGCGCCCGGCGGCGAGCAGCTGATCCTGAAGAAGTATCTGCACCTGGGCGTCGCGGTGGACACGCCCAACGGCCTGGTGGTGCCGGTGCTGCGCGACGTCGACCGCAAGGGCATATTCGAACTGGCCCGCGAACTGGGCGAGGTCGGTCGGCGGGCGCGCGACGGCAAGCTGTCGCCAGGCGATCTGCAGGGCGGCTGCCTGTCGATTTCCAGTCTGGGCGGTATCGGCGGTACTCAGTTCACGCCGATCGTCAACGCCCCGGAGGTCGCTATCCTGGGCGTGTCCCGCGCCGAGATGAAGCCGGTATGGACCGGCGCCGAGTTCGCGCCGCGCCTGATCATGCCGTTCAGCCTGTCTTACGATCACCGGGTGATCGATGGCGCCGAGGGCGTACGCTTCACCACCTACCTCGCCGGCCTGCTGGCGGACATCCGCCGCCTGCTGTTGTGACCGCCCGCCGGCACTGGGTGGGCGGCGTCCGGGTTGCTTATACGGAAGGGTGTTTGGTGCACTGCAACATTTTGGTCTACAGTTTCGGGCGACGCGTCTCATCCGCCGCCATTGCTGCGGGCCCAACCGAATGCAAGGGGTAAAGACCAAATGAGCGATAGCACAGGCGCCTCCCAGACCGGCTCCGGCGTTGCCGACATTCGCACCCAGGTGGTCGTGCTCGGGGCCGGCCCGGGCGGTTACACCGCCGCCTTCCGTGCCGCAGACCTCGGCAAGGAGGTGGTACTGGTGGAGCGCTATCCCGCCCTCGGCGGGGTATGCCTGAACGTCGGGTGCATCCCGTCCAAGGCGCTGCTGCACACCGCCGAGGTGATCAACGAGGCCAGCGAACTGGAACACATGGGCGTGCGCTTCACCAAGCCCAAGATCGACCTCGACCAAATGCGTGCCGGCAAAGACCAGGTGGTCGCCAAGTTGACCGGCGGCCTGGCAGCCCTGGCCAAACAGCGCAAGGTGCAGGTGGTGCAGGGGGTGGGGCGCTTCGAGTCGCCGCAACGGATCAGTGTGCAGACCGCGGCCGGTCAGACCACCATAGAGTTCACGCACTGTGTCATTGCCTGCGGCTCCAGCGCCGTCAAGATCCCCGGCTTTCCCAACGACGATCCACGGCTGATGGATTCTACCGGCGCCCTCAAGCTGGCGGATGTGCCAAAACGCATGCTGATCATCGGCGGCGGAATCATCGGCCTGGAGATGGCCACGGTCTATGCGACGCTGGGCGCGAGCATCGACATCGTGGAGTTGCAGGACGGTCTCATCCCCGGTTGCGATCGCGACCTGGTGAAGCCGCTGCAGAAGCGCCTGGAAAAGCAGGTGGCGCACATCTATCTGTCGACCAAGGTGGTCGAGATCAAGGCCGAGAAAAAGGGGCTTACCGCCCGTTTCGAGGGCAAGGCGGCGCCGCCGGCGGAGACCTACGACCGGATCCTGGTCGCGGTGGGGCGCAGTCCGAACGGCAAACAGCTCGACGCCGCCGCCGCCGGGGTCGATGTCGACGAACGCGGCTTCATCCCGGTCGATCAACACATGCGCACCAACGTGCCGCACATCTTCGCCATCGGTGACGTGGCGGGTAATCCCATGCTGGCGCACAAAGCGGTGCACGAGGGCAAGGTCGCCGCGGAGGTGATCGCGGGCCTGCCGGCTCTGTTCGACCCGATGGCCATCCCCTCGGTTGCCTACACGGATCCGGAGGTGGCCTGGATGGGTCTGACCGAGACCGACGCCAAGGCCAAGGGCATCGCTTACGAAAAGGGCGTCTTTCCCTGGGCGGCGTCGGGCCGCGCCCTGGGGATACATCGCGACGAGGGCATCACCAAACTGCTGTTCGATCCGGTGTCCAAGCGCATCCTTGGCGCCGGCATTGTCGGCCGCAGTGCCGGCGAATTGATCGGCGAGACGGTACTCGCCCTGGAGATGGGTGCCGACGCCGAAGACATCGGGCTCACCATACATCCGCACCCGACGCTCAACGAGACCGTCTGCTTTGCCGCGGAAATGGCGGAGGGCACTATCACCGATCTGCTGCCGCCCCGAAAGCGCGGCTAACCGCCGGTTCGGCACTGTGCCCCGGGATCGCGGACCCTGGTTGCGGGTGTGGCGGGCATGGTGCTGGCCGCTCGCCCTGTTGTCCCTGCAGGCCGTGGCCGCACCGGAGCCGGTGCGGATCCTGGTCGACACGGCGAACTCGACGCTGTCTGTCAAGCGTGGCACCAGCACCCTGTTGACGGTGCCCGATGTCGCCATCGGGCGCTACGGTGCGACCGCGCAGAAGCGGCGCGGCGACGGCATGACGCCGCTTGGCCGCTATCGGGTCGCCTGGCTTAAACCCAACCATGGCCATCACTACTTCATCGGCATCGATTATCCCTCCGTCGACGATGCCCGCCGGGGGCACGCCGCCGGTCTGATCAACGAGGCCCAGCTGAGAGCCATCGAACGCGCCCATCGTGACGGCCGGGTGCCGCCGCAGGACACCCCCTTGGGTGGCCAGATCGGCATCCACGGCATCGGCCAGGGCGACCCCGAGGTCCACGCCAACTACAATTGGACCCGCGGTTGCGTGGCCGTGACCGATGCCCAGCTCGACCAGTTGCTGCCATGGATCCGCCTGGGAACGCCGGTCGAAATCCGTTGATCGGTGAAAACGGTTGTGTCGCATGACGGCTTGGGCTGGAATGGCTCGGGGAAAACCACCCCGACTGAGTTATTGAGGAGAGATCGAAATGACCTACCGCTGGTACAAACCGTTGCTCATCGTGCTGGTCGGCGCGGCGCTGGCGGGCTGCGCTAGCACGGCCCAAAAGGAAGAGCTGGCCGCGGTCCGGGCGACGGCGGAACAGGCCTCGACCGACGCCGCCGAGGCCAAGCGCATCGCCACCGAGGCCGAACGCGAGGCCGCAGCCGCCAAACTCGCTGCCGAGCAGGCGCGGGCCGACGCCGCGGCGGCATTGGCCAAGTCGCAGGAGACCGAGGCCAAGATCGACCGGATGTTCAAAAAGGCCATGTACAAATAATACCGCCGGCCCGGCCAATCGGGCCGTGCACGCGGGACGCTGGCCGATCCGGCGCAGCAGCGGACCGATGGCACAGGGACGTGCCACTATGCCCGACGGCGCCGCGCCGGCGGCCGGACCAAGCGGGGCTGTTCAACGGAACAGGGGGTTGTCGATGGCGTGGCCGGTGCCGGTGGAGATCGGCACCGGGATGCCGCGCGTCTCTGCCACGGCGCGGCGTACGGCGGCGCCATCCAGCGTCACGGGGTGTTCGGCGATCACGGCGTAGACTTTTTCCAGTGCGTAACGCAGCAGGTTGGCCCGCGCCTCCGCATCCTCCTCCAGGGGCGGATGCACTTCCATGAACAGGGTCTCGCCGTACCAACCAAGCTTCACCGACTGATCCACCAGGTACACCGGGGTGTTCACCTGGACCCGGGCGAACAGTTCCTCGATGTGCTCGGGC
>JBFZDU010000429.1:0-7260 GCA_041307205.1 Gammaproteobacteria bacterium
CGGCTGGGCGTGTTGCGCGCCCAGATCGAGACCTGCATGGCGATACTGTCGCGCATGGCGCTGGACGCAGGGCTGCTGATGGCTGACAGCGGTCGGGCAATCGCGCTGGACGATTATCTGGGCGATCTGCTGGAGGAATGGCGCGCGATCCGCCCCTGCGCCCAGATCCAGTCGCACTGGCATGGTACCTGCCCCGCGCCGCGCATCGTCGCCGACCGGTCATTGACCCAGGCCATTCACAATATCCTCAACAATGCCGCGGACGCTTCGCCCGATTGGGTGGAACTGACGGCGGACTGGGACGCCGCACAGCTGACCATCGAGGTGTGCGATGCCGGCAGCGGGCTGGACGGCGCCGATTCCCGGGGCAAAAAGCTGGGGCTGGGGCTGGGACTGATGCTGGCGCGTACCGTGTTGGAGCGCTTGGGCGGCACGGTGGAACTGGGTCCACGCCGGCCGTCGGGGGTAAGGGCGCACATCGCCCTGCCGCTGGGCCCGCTGCTGGCGACGCGGGAGGGCTGAGATGGCCGACCGCCGCCACCTGCTGCTGGTCGACGACGACCCGGTATTCTGCGAGGTGCTGGGCGCTGCCCTCGCACGCCGCGGCCTCGATGTGGAGGTGGCGCACGATGCCGCTGCGGGCGAGGCCAGGGCGCGTGCCCGGCCGCCGCACTATGTGGTGCTGGATCTGCGCATGCCCGGCCCCTCGGGTCTGTCCCTGATCGAGCCGCTGCTGCGGTTCAACGCCCGCGCCCGGATCGTGGTGCTGACCGGTTACGCCAGCATCGCGACCGCGGTGGAGGCCATCAAGCTCGGCGCGGTCCAGTACCTGACCAAGCCGACCGACGCCGGCCAGGTGCTGGATGCCCTGCAACAGGACGAGGGCAATCCCGAGATCGAGCCAGCCGAGCAGCCGCTCTCGGTGCGTCGCCTGGAATGGGAGCACAGCCAGCGGGTGCTGACCGAATGCGGCGGCAACGTGTCCGAGGCGGCGCGGCGCATGGGGATGCACCGCCGCACGCTGCAGCGCAAGCTGACCAAGCGGCCGATGGGGCGGTAGGCGCGCGCCCGCAATTGCGGGTGGCACAAAAACCCCAGCCACGACAGCAGAATTGTGATGGTTTCCCGCCTATTCTTTACGGTGACGCTGGGTTATTGCCTGGCCGACAGCCCAGTAGCGGGCGAAGCATCCAAGCTTGCAACAACACCGAATACGGAGGACGTCAGAGATGCGCAAACTTCTGTCAACACTGGCGCTGGGCGTGCTGGTCGCGGCTAGTGCCCAGGCCCAGCAAGCGCCGCGCTTCAAGGCCCATCTGGACGGGTTCAATGCGGGCGGTGCGCCGATCCCGACCAACGCCACCGGCAACGCGACCTTCGAGGTCATAGACGACGGCACCGCGGTGAATTTCCGGGTCAATGTCGCCGGTATAGACAACCTGTTGATGGCGCATATCCACATTGCGCCCGAACCCGTGGACCTCAATGGCCCGGCCGGGCCCATCGCGTTTTGGTTTACCGGCGGACCGCCTGCCGGCACGACGGTGACCGAGCGCGTCAACGGCCGCCTCGCCGAGGGCTATGTCATCACCGACGGCCAGCTCGAGGTGTGGGATGCCACCGACCCGACCGCGGGAACTGTGGCCGGACTGATCGCCGCCATGGAGGAAGGCCGGGCATCCGTGGTGGTGCACACTGACGATCTGGACCCGACCACCCCGACCGGCGTGGCCGGCGATTCCCGCGCGGGCGAGCTGCGCGGCACCATCGAGCCGCACGGGCGCGGTCGCCGCTGACCTGGTTTCCAGGCAAGGCAGGGCGGCCGGTCCAGGAACTGGAGCGGCCGTCCGGCGCCCTGGGTAGCGGGCTGCTGCGCGAGCGCCGCACGCCACCTGCCGAGCTGCCGGCAGTCATCGCCCAAGCCTGACCCGGTCCGAGTGCGACGCGGTCTCAGGCCTCGGCCGCCTCCAGGGTTTCCAGGGCTTCGAGCCAGGCGTTCTCGCCCGCGGTCACCTCCGCATCCAGGCGCGCTTTTTCCTGGATCGCGGCCTGCAGTTCCGCCTTGCGCGCGGGTTCATACAGACCGGGATCGGCGAGTTGCTGCTGCAGCGCGGCCTGACGGGCATGCAGGCGCTCCAACAGCTGTTCTAGCTCGGTCGCGCGGCGGCGCAGCGGGGCGAGCTGCTGGCGCCGCTCGGCCGCTTCGCGCTTGCGGTTCTTTTTTTCCAGGACGCCCGACGCGCCCCCTGCGGCACCCACGGCGTCGACCTCGCGGCGCTGACTCGCCAACCAGCGCGGGTAGTCGTCCAGACTGCCGTCGAACGCCTCGGCCCGGCCGGCGTGCACCAGCAGCAAGTCGTCGGTGGTCACCCGCAGCAGGTGGCGGTCGTGCGAGACGATGACCATGGCGCCCTCGTAATCCTGCAGCGCCAGGGCCAGGGCCTGGCGCATCTCCAGGTCGAGGTGGTTGGTGGGTTCGTCCAGCAACAACAGGTTCGGCCGCCGATACACCAGCAGCGCCAGGGCCAGGCGCGATTTCTCACCGCCCGAGAAGGGGCCGACCCGGTCCAGGGCCTTGTCGCCGGCGAAGCCGAAACCGCCCAGGTAGTCGCGCAGCGCCTGCTCGCTGGCGCGCCCGCCGAGCTGCTTGTCGAGCTGCAGCAGGTGCTCCAGCGGCGTGTGCTCGGGGTGCAACTGTTCCAGCTGGTGTTGCGCGAAGTAGCCGCGGCGCAGATCGCGGGCGGTTTCCAGCGTCCCAGCCAGGGGCATGAGCTGGCCCGCCAGCAGTTTGATCAGGGTCGACTTGCCGGCGCCATTCGAGCCCAGCAGGCCCAGCCGGTCGCCGGGGTTCAGGGTCAGGTTCAGGCCGCTCAGGATCGCCGTGCCGGCGTAACCGGCGGCGGCCTGTTCCAGCCGCAGCAGTGGGCGGGGCGCCTTCTCCGGCGGGCGGAAGCTGAAGTGAAACGGCGAGTCCACGTGCGCGGGGGCGATCAGCTCCATGCGCTCCAGCGCCTTGAGGCGGCTCTGCGCCTGGCGCGCCTTGGTCGCCTTGGCGCGAAAGCGGTCGACGTAATCGCGGATGTGCGCGACTTCGCGCTGCTGCTTCTCGTACTCGGACTGTTGGCGGGCCAGCAGTTCGGCGCGCACCCGCTCGAAGGCCGAGTAGTTGCCGGCGTACAGGGTCAGCCGGTCCTGCTCGATATGGGCGATCTGGTCGACCACCGCGTCGAGGAAATCCCGGTCGTGCGAGATCAGCAGCAGGGTGCCCGGATAGGCGCGCAGCCATTCCTCCAGCCACAGCACGGCGTCCAGGTCAAGGTGGTTGGTCGGCTCGTCCAGCAGCAACAGGTCGGAGCGGCACATCAGGGCCCGCGCCAGGTTGAGCCGCACCCGCCAGCCACCGGAGAAGCTCGCCACCGGACGGTCCTCCTGGCCCGGCGCGAAACCCAGGCCGTGCAGCAGCCGGGCGGCACGGGCGCGGGCGCTGTAGCCGCCGATGGCGTCCAGTCGGGCGTGCAGTTCGGCGAGGCGTTCGCCCTCGGCGTGGCTCATCGCCGCCTCGACCTCGCGCAATTCGGCGTCACCGTCGAGGGCGTAGTCGATGGCCGGGCGCGGGTCAGCGGGGGTCTCCTGTGCGACGTGCGCGATCACCCAGTCGCGCGGGCGGCGGAACTCGCCGGCATCGGCGTGCAGCGTGCCCAGGATCAGCTCGAACAGGCTGGACTTACCGGTGCCGTTGGCACCGGTCACGCCGACCTTCTGGCCGGGGTGGATCTGGAGGCTGGCGCCGGCGAACAGTACGCGCGGTCCGCGGCGCAGCGCGAGCTTGTCGAATTGCAGCATGGCGGCGCAGTTTAGCAGTCGAGCGGGGCTTGCTGATGCCCCGATTTGGGCAAGTTGCCGATGCGGTGTGGCGGCCCCTGGGTCAAACCGGCTTGCGCGCGGCGATGTTGGCCGAGACCACGTAGTCCTCGACGCCGCGCCCCGGCGCCCAGTCCTTGATGAATGCGCGCGAGCCGTCCTTGGGCTCGATGGCGATGGCCCCGAAGCCGGCCGTCGCCAACATGGCTTGCAGCGCGGCGACCGTCGCCGCCCCGGCCACGCAGCCGGCGTACAGCGCCGGGTCGGCGCGCAGTTCGGGCGGCAGTTCGGTGGTGGCGACCACGTCCGAGACCGCCAGGCGACCGCCGGGTCTGAGCACGCGGAAGGCCTCGGCGAATACCCGGGGCTTGTCCGGCGAGAGATTGATCACACAGTTGGAGATGATGACGTCGACGCTGGCGTCGGCCAGTGGCAGGTGTTCGATCTCGCCGAGGCGGAATTCGACATTGGTGTAGCCGCCGCGCAGCGCATTGGCCCGCGCCCTGGAAAGCATCTCCGGGGTCATGTCGACGCCGATCACCCATCCCCGGTCGCCGACCTTGGCGGCCGCCAGAAAGCAGTCGCCGCCGGCGCCGCTGCCCAGGTCCAATACCACTTCGCCGGGGCGCAGGGCCGCGAGCGCCTGCGGATTGCCGCACCCCAGGCCCAGGTTGGCGCCTTCCGGCAGACTGGCCAGCTCCGCCGCCGAGTAACCCAGACGGGTCGCCAGGATCGCCTGGATGGCGCCCTCGCCGGGCGCGCAGCAACCCCCGGCAGCCGCCGTGCTGTCGGCCACGCGCCCGTAGCTGTCGCGCACCTGCTGGCGGATTTCATCTGGCGCGGGGGCGCTTGGGTCGGTCGTGGCGGCGGGGCGGTCGGCGCCGCCGCAGCAATCGTGTTGGCTCATGGCTGGGCTACGCTGGTGGGGCAGATGCGGCCAAGTATAGGAGACCCCGGGCACCGCCCGACAGGGCGTTGGCGCCCGGTTTGAGTGCAGTTGACGCCCGCGTGCTGGTTTTTGGTGCGGGTCGGGGCCGTCCGCCGGGGCCTGCGGTGGTGCGCTACCGGCTTTTTGGCGTGAATTTGGCTTGGCATGGTTCTCGCTTAGACGTAACCACGGAGCACCGACAGGACGGCCGATTCCGGTCCGGTCGGGCAATACGACAATTCGGTCAAATGGGTGGCTAGGGTTCCGGTCCGCGGCAGCGGACGACTGGTCCGAGAGCTGCCGACCTCCCAAGGCGCAGGCCGTAGGCCCGCCGCGCTGCCCTTCTCCCCTCGGAGAAGCTCGCGCGCAGCGCCGGACGAGGGCAAGGGCCCTGCAGCGTGCGGGGTGGCGCGCCCTCGACGAGGTTACACGGCGGGACAAAAGCCCGGGAGGTCGCCTGTCACGGGTCCTCCGGGTATTTGTTATCGCCAACCTCGAATCGTCGGGAGAATTTTCATGGCAACAGCCAGCAAGCACGCCCCCGCCCGTTTTCTCGCCCTGTGCACCGTCATCCTGTTGGCCGCCGGTCTGTTCGCCGGCCCCGCCATGGCCAGGGACCAGTTCCGCATCGCCTGGAGCATCTATGTCGGCTGGATGCCTTGGGGCTATGGCGCCCAGGAAGGCATCGTCAAGAAATGGGCCGAAAAGTACGGCATCGAGATCGAGGTGGTGCAGATCAACGACTACATCGAGTCGATCAACCAGTACACCGCCGGCGCCTTCGACGGCTGCGTCATGACCAACATGGACGCGCTGACCATACCGGCGGCCGGCGGGGTCGATTCCACCGCGCTGATCGTCGGCGACTTCTCCAATGGCAACGACGGTGTCGTGCTCAAGGGCAAGACCGCCCTCGCCGACATCAAGGGGCAAAAGGTCAATCTGGTCGAACTCTCCGTGTCGCATTACCTGCTGGCCCGCGCCCTGGACAGCATCGGCGCGAGCGAAAAGGACCTCAGCGTGGTCAACACCTCCGACGCCGATCTGGTGGCCGCCTATGCCAGTCCGGACGTGACCGCCGTGGTGACCTGGAATCCGCTGTTGTCCGAGATCCTGGGCATGCCGGATTCACACCTGGTGTTCGATTCGAGCCAGGTTCCGGGCGAGATCATCGACCTGCTGGTGGTCAACACCGCTACCCTGGCGGCCAACCCGAAGCTGGGCAAGGCCCTGACCGGCGCCTGGTACGAAATCATGGCTACCATGTCCGGGACTGACGCCGCCGGGGTTGCCGCCCGCACCGCCATGGCCAAGGCCTCGGGCACCGACCTTGCCGGCTACGACGCGCAGCTCGCGACCACCAAGATGTTCTATCAGGCGGCCGACGCCGTGGCCTTTACCCGCAGTCCCGAGCTGATCGAGACCATGCAGCGCGTGGCCGGCTTCTCCTTCGACCATGGCCTGTTGGGCGAGGGCGCCCCCGACGCCGGCTTCATCGGCATGGCCTTCCCCGGCGGCAAGACCACCGGCAATACCGGCAACCTCAAGCTGCGCTTCGATCCGACCTACATGCAGCTGGCGGCCGACGGCGCGCTCTGAGCCAGGCAGGGCCGAGCCGGCACCGGACCCATGAAGCGCCTGGTCAACCTGCGCCCCAACCGCAGCGCCGCCGTGCTGCTCGGCCTGCTGCCGTTCGTGCTGCTGCTGCTGGTCTACCTGGCAGGGTCCGAAGCGCGGCTCGCGGCCAATCCCGACGACAAGCTGCTGCCGGCCCTAGACACCCTGGGCGAGACGGTACAGCGGCTGGCGTTCGAACCCAGCAAGCGCAGCGGCGAGATCCTGTTGTGGAGCGACACCGCCGCCAGCCTGCAGCGCCTGGGCCTGGGGGTGGGGATCAGTGCGCTGATCGGACTGGTGTTCGGGGTTGCCCTGGGCGCCATTCCTTACCTGCGAGCTGGCCTCTCGCCCCTGGTGGCGAGCCTGTCCATGATCCCGCCGCTGGCGCTGTTGCCCATCCTGTTCATCGTGTTCGGGCTGGGCGAGCTGTCCAAGGTGGTGCTGATCGTGTTCGGCATCGCGCCCTTCATCATCCGCGACCTGCAGCAGCGGGTGCAGGAATTGCCGGGCGAGCTGCTGGTCAAGGCCCAGACCCTGGGCGCTTCGAGCTGGCAGCTCATCCTGCGGGTGATACTGCCGCAGGTGCTGCCGCGGCTGATCGACGCGGTGCGGCTGTCGCTGGGCGCGGCCTGGCTGTTCCTGATCGCCGCCGAGGCCATCGCATCCACCGACGGCCTGGGCTATCGCATCTTCCTGGTACGGCGCTACCTGGCGATGGACGTGATCCTGCCCTATGTGTTGTGGATCACCCTGCTCGCCTATCTCACCGACCTGGGGCTGCGCTGGCTGTCGCGGCGCGGTTTCCGCTGGTATCACCAGTCGACCGGGGGGGGCGCGCGGTGAGCCGGATCGAG
>JBFZDU010000430.1:0-4507 GCA_041307205.1 Gammaproteobacteria bacterium
CAGAGCGAAGAATCTTCAGGCGGCGAGCCATCAGACGAACCGCAGAGCGGATCTGGCGAGTCCGAGCAGGAGCAGCAGGGTGCGAGCGACGCCGAACAGTCTGAACAAACCGGCGGCAGCGACCAGAAGGAGCCCAGCGACAGCACAGACGCGGCCGGTGATCAGCAACAGCAGTCGGAAGGGAAAGACGGACAGGAAGACGAGCCGCAGACCCAAGGCAAGGACAGTCAGCAACGGGGCAAGTCCGGCGACAAGTCGGAGCAGGAGCAGGACCAGGGCGGCGACCAGGACCGCGAGTCCGAGGACGCCGGCAAGCGGGATACCGAGCAGCAACAACAGGACGGCGAGCACGGCGACCAAGAGCGCGACCAAGCGCAGGGCGAACAGAGCCAGGCGCAGCAACGCCAGGAACAGGGTGATGGCGGCGACCAGGAGCGCGAGGACACGGGCGCCGGCACGCAGGACCAGCAGCAGGACGAGCGCAACGATGGCGGTGACCAAGAACCGGCCGAGCCCGACGCGACGGGCAAACGCGCGGACGACCAGCAGCGTAACGCCCAGGGCGAGGCGAGGGATAAACAGGCGCAGGACCAGCGCGGCCGGGCCGGCGGCGAGGAAGCGCCGCCGTTGCGGGAGCCCCCGCCGGACGGGATCGAGGGGGTACGTGAATTCGACCAGCTCGGCAAATTGCCCGATCCGGGTGCGACCGAGCCCGGCGAAATCGCCGGCGGCGAGTTGGGGGCAACCGGGGCCGGCGGCCCTGGAATGCTGATCGAACAATGGCTGGAAGCCCTAGAAGGCGACCCCGTTCATCTGCTGCGCAATCGCTTCATGATGGAAGAGCGGCGCCGGCAACAAGCTGGTCAGCAGGGAGGTCCGATCTATGAACCACGTCCCTGGTAGCAACGCTCGGTGGCTGCGCCTGGCCTGCGGCTGTGCATTCCTGGCCGCAGGGCTGGCTGACGCGCAGCAGGACAACCGACCGGGTCAGTTCGGCTGGCCGGGGCAGTTTCCGCCTTACGGTTTCCGCCCCATGCCCGATTCCAACGCACGCGGCGTACCGCCCCCGCCGAGCGAGCGCGCCATCCCGAATGCCCCTCCCGGCAGCGGTCAGGCCTATCCTTATGGTGCCCCGTACTGGTCGCCACCGGGCCAACAAGCCATGCCCTACGGGGGACAGCAAAGCCAGCCGCGGAGCGATGTCACCCCGCCGCGCCTGCACACCCAGATCGCGACGGCCCCGGCCTACGTGCAACAGACCTTGGTGCTCACACTCGAGGTCGTCAGCAGCAGCAATTTGCAGACCCTCGACCCGGTGCTGCCGCGCACGGACAGCCTGGTGTTCCGCAAGATGGGCAACTGGGAGGCCAACGCCCGGGTGCGCAACGGGACCCGCGAGATAGTCAACCAGCTGCGTTACCTGGTGACCCCGCTACGGCCGGGCGAGCAGTTGTTGGAGCCGGTGCGGGTGCAGGGCACGACCGCCGATGGCCAAAATTTTGAGGCCGTGGCCGGCACGCCGCTGCAGTTGCGGGTGCTGCCACCCGAGCCGGGCGTCGTTCCCTGGCTGCCCCTCGCCGAACTCGAAACCCACGCCCGCCTGCTGAACGACAGCCAGGTCAAGGACGGTCAGCCCCTGACCCTGATCATCGAGCAACGCGCCGTGGGCGCCACCGGCACCCAACTGCACTCATTGGAGCCGCAACTGCGCCAGGGGCAGTTCCGGCTGTACCGGGAGGACTCCCAGTTCGATGGCCGGATCACCCAGGACGGTCGCCTCGAAGGGACGCGCATCGACACCTTCACACTGGTCCCGAACAAGGGCCGCGAACTGCTGATCCCCACGGTACGCATCTCCTGGTGGAATACCGAGCAGCAACGCCCGGAGACCTCCATATTGCCCAGCCGGCTGCTCAACGCCCCGGGGGGATTCATGGGCGATCTCTCGGAACGTCTGGGCGGCGGCCCTTTCGTCGCAGGGTCCTCCTGGGTATTCTGGCTGCCCCTGACCGTGTTCGCTTTCCTCACCGGCCTGTACTGGACTTGGCTCTGGGCCAAGGGACGCCGCATCGGCGAACGCTTCCGGCGGCGGCTGGCAGAAGCCTTCCACCCCGAGCACTCGCGCCTCGGGCGCTGGTTGGTCAAATTATCACCGCGCCGGCATTTGCACGTAGTGCGTCGGCGCTTCGCCAACAGCCTGCCACGCTCGTATCGGCTATGGTATTGCGTGCGTAGCGCGGATGCGGAAACCGACCCCGCCGACTGGAGCCAGGTGCTGCGGTTCCTGGTGCAACGGCGCCTGGGTGCACCAGGCCAAGTCGCGATGCCCCGACTGACCCAGATCATCATAGACATCCACCGCGGCGCGCGTCCCGAGCGGGTCGAGGACCTGCTGCAGGAACTCAACGCCGCGTTGTTCGGCGGCACCCCGATCGCCGATTTCGAACGCTGGAAGCGTGACTTCAAACGCGAGATCCGCCCGCGGCTGTTCGGCGCACGCCTGAGGCGCAACGACCTGGCGTCAGCCCAGGCGCTCCCCGAACTCAACCCCTGAGCCGCACAACCGCCCCCATTGCGCCCGGATCGCGCCGGCGCGCTGTTCCGGCACGATCACCGTGCCGCGCAGGCAGACCACTGGCAACCGGTCGAATGTACCGGACGCAAGGCCGAAAGCACGCCTGGGAACAGCGGTCCGCCACAGCATCCGCCAGCACGGGGACTCATACTGGAAATACGCCCGCCATACTGCACGGGGGACGCTGCCGATCAAAGTCGGCAAATACCCCGACACAGCATCACATCGAACGCCGAACCGAATCGGGTTGAAATCCCTGAGTCGATGCGGCGTCGAATATCGATTCCACAATACAACTCCACCTGAACCCCGCCCGATCGACCAAAATAACATCAGTCGGATAACGCTGGGTTGCCATACGCTAATCTACATTCGTTTGCGAAAAGCTTTCTCTTTAGCTACCATGCCCAGCCCATACCACTCGCGTAGCTCATCTACGATGTACTACGCCAGTTGCCGAGTGACATTAGCGGAGCGGAATTGTAAATGGCCCGAAAGAAAGCGATTGAAGAGTTGAGTTCGGACGAACTGTACGCCTTGGCCATGGAGCGGCAGCAACAAGAAGAGGACATGAAACGCGAGGCCTTGAAGGAAGAACTGGCGGCGTTGCGCGCAGAACGGCGGGAGCTGGTCGCGGCGCAGAAAAAGGTTCTGGCCGAAGTCGATGCCAAGATCCGCAAACTTGGCGGCAAGGCCCGCGCGCGCGGCCGCAGTGCGGTAAATGTCACGGATGCAGTGCTGGCCATTGTACAAGCGGCGGGAGAAATCTCGACCAGCGACATCAAGGCGCAACTTGATGCGCAGGGCGTGATTGCGAGCAACCTTAGCCAGACGCTCGCCTACCTGAAACGTCAAGGTCGAGTCGCGTCGCCTTCGCGTTCAGTCTATACCGCCGTCTGAGGGCGTTCGCATCCCGGCATAGGGGAATCGGGGACTGCCGCCGCCAGGGGGCGGCCTTCCCCGGATGGACCGGGCCAAGCCCCCTCATATTTCCCCTGCGCAACCAGCCGATCAGACCGGTCACACCCGGCGGGAAGAAATCCGGGCAGAAATCCCAGCCCGAGCGGCACCCTGGCCGACCACAGCCCGCTACTGTCGTCTGCGTCTTGAACCACCCGGTCCATCGCTTCGGATAACGCATCGCTGTGCGCTGCGGCACGCCCATACAGGGCAGCCAGCGTGCATCGGGCTCAACCGACCGGCGCCGCGAAGTACATCACCAACCGCACCAAGCCCCACAGCCCCAAGACAAACAGCGCTGTCAGGACCAGCCCGACGAAGATGAAGTCCCGGGCTCTGCCGTGCCGGAAATCCCGCTCGCGATTGGCGGATTTCTGTACACCGACAAACGATGCCAGGACGCTCCCGACAATATGGAAAAACCCCAGCGGTCTGCCATCCTTGTTCATGCGCTCGCCTCTATTGGAGTAAAAACCGGACTCGCATATTGCACCAGGGATCCACAGCCTTGGCGAGCTTAGCAGCCCCTGTGCCGGAAACCCGCGCAGAGCGCGCTGCCCCAGGGTGCCGCTGGCGGTGCAATGGCTCTGGTATGGCGAGCGTCTCGCCGACATCGTCAAGCCACGCTGAAATCGGCCGCCACAACAGTTTATGCAACCCGAATTCGGGCCTGTCGGGAATTTACTTAAGGATAGTAGTTAGGAGATGGACCGCGACCACGCACATTCCCCGGGCAGGTCTGGCAACGCGCGCTTGGACGCGGCCTGCGCGCTACTGGTCGGTTTGTTAACGGCTGCCCCTAGGCCGCACGGCGCCATTGGATGCACATTGGCCGACATCGGGAACTACCGAGGCTGGGACATGCACCGTCATGACCATGGGAACCCCGTGCCCGGCCTGCCTGGGCCGCCTGTCAATGTGCCACCCGGTGGCATAGAATCGGCAAGGAAGTACGCCTGGAGCAATGGGGAA
>JBFZDU010000431.1:0-4959 GCA_041307205.1 Gammaproteobacteria bacterium
GGTCCTGCCAGCGTCGAGTTCCCGGATGAAGTCCTGCAATTCGGCCAGCAGCACGACGTGCTCGCGGTGGTGCGCGCGCAGCCCGGGGTAGCCGTGGCCGCGCATCAATTCCTCTTCATCTGCGAAATGCCGGCGGGTCTCGGCCGCCAGTTCCAGCAGCAGCGCCATGGCCGGCCCGGCAGCGCCATTCGCCGGCCCGGCGTCGCATAACAGTTGGCCGATGTCGTTCAGCCGGGCGGCCAAAGCGGCGTGCTGGCGGTCAATCTCGTCCAACCCCAAGTTCCAGTTGTCCCGCCAGGAAAAAAAGTCCGTCATCTGCTGTCCTGAGGTTGCTGCCCCGGCCAACGCCGGGCGTGGCTGCGCCACTACCGGGGCCGGGCCGGTCGAGCATCTTCGCAACCGGCGTGCCGCGCGGCAAGCAGCGCAACCGGGCGCCGACAATCCACCACAGCATGGCACAGACTCTGGGATGGTCTGCTGCAGTACGCTGCCGCAACGGCCCTTGCGGCCGCCGGCGGCACCGGGCGCGATGCCGCCGGGGTGTTCAGCGCGCGCTTGCCGCAACCGCCGCCCGTGCGGCACAGGGTGGGGCGGCGCACCACTGGCAGCGTCGCTCGCCCGCGTTGCGAACCGCGCGGTCGGTGACCGTCAGTCAGTCGCCGTCGACGTCGCCTTCGTCCAAGTCCGCATCCGCCGTCCGATCGGCGCCGGCGCGGCTGAACTCCCGGCCATGGCAGTTCGGACAGGGCGGGATCCGGCTGACATGGCGGAAGTGCATCGCCTCGCCGCACCGGGTGCACACCAGGGTGCCGGGGCCGGTGACCTCCTCGCTGTGGTATAGGCTGGCCCGGCGCGCCTGTTCGGCGAGATCCCGGAATGCCAGGCTCGTCTGGTCGGCCACGCTGGCGAAGGTATCGAGCAGGCGCTGGTTGACCAGCTGCCAGTCGAAGCGGAACCAGTCGCGAAATTCCTGGCCGGTGTCCGCCAGGAAGCCGGCCGCGTCGTGCATGTCGCGTTCGAGGTAACGCGACACCTTCTCGGCCTCTTCCCGGGTCAGTTCGCCCAGTGCGACCGCCTTCTCCCGGACTTCCTGCAGGGTCTCACGCAGCAACGGGACGGTCCGCTTTTCCGTGTTCTCCAACAGCCCGTGCATGCGCTCCAGCATGGTCTCGTAGGCCGTCACCATGCGTTCCACCGGGTCTTTTTCGTTCGGACCTGCCATACCTCACCACCTCATGCGGGTTGATTCGCGTTTTTGATCGGGCGCAATTGCCCTTCCCTGCTCTTTAGTCTGGATCAAACCGGGTCCGAAGCAACTTGACCGGGCGCAAATGCAGGAAAACGCCGGCAGCGCCACCACGCCTGTCGGCTCCGGGGCGCCTGCGGTATGCTTGCGCGATTGCCCTAAGCCCACCACGCACCCCATGGATTCGCAGTACGACCCGCAACAGATCGAGACCGACGCCCAGACCTACTGGACCGACCAGCAGTCCTTCAAGGCCACTGAGGATCCCGACCGCAAGAAATTTTATTGCCTGTCAATGTTCCCCTACCCCAGCGGCAAATTGCACATGGGGCACGTGCGTAACTACACCATCGGCGACGTGATCGCCCGTTATCAGCGCATGCTCGGCAAGAATGTGCTCCAGCCGATGGGGTGGGACGCCTTCGGCCTGCCCGCCGAGAACGCCGCGATCAAGCACGGCAAGCCGCCGGCGGAGTGGACCCGCGCCAATATTGCCTATATGAAGGCCCAGCTGCAGCGCCTGGGCTTCGGCTACGACTGGGGGCGCGAGCTCGCCACCTGCGACCCGGACTATTACCGCTGGGAACAGTGGTTGTTCACCCGGCTGCTGGAAAAGGGTCTGGTCTACCGCAAGCAGGCGACGGTCAACTGGGACCCGGTCGACCAGACGGTGCTGGCCAACGAACAAGTGATAGACGGCAAGGGCTGGCGTTCCGGCGCCCCGGTGGAGAAGCGCGATATCGAGCAGTGGTTTCTCAAGATCACCGACTATGCGCAGGAGCTGCTGGACGACCTTGCCCAGCTGTCCGGTTGGCCGGAGCAGGTCATCACCATGCAGCGCAACTGGATCGGTCGCTCCGAAGGCGTGCGCATGCTGTTCGGTATCTCGGGCTCGGACGAGCGGCTGGAGATCTACACCACCCGCCCCGACACCCTGATGGGCGTCACCTATGTCGCCGTGGCCGCCGAACACCCGCTGGCCCGGCAAGCCGCAGCGACCAACCCGGCACTCGCCGCCTTCGTCGAGGAGTGCCGCCGGGGCGGCGTCGCGGAGGCGGAACTCGAGACCATGGAAAAGCGGGGCATGGCCTTGGGCCTGAACGCCATCCATCCGGTCAGCGGCCGGCCGGTGCCCATCTATGCGGCCAATTTCGTCCTCATGGGCTACGGCACCGGCGCCGTCATGGCGGTGCCGGCGCACGACCAGCGCGACTGGGAATTCGCCGAGAGATATGGCATCCCCAAGCAGCAGGTAATCTTCGCCGAGGACGGCTCGCCCTGCGGCATCGAGCGGGCGGCCTACACCGAGCTGGGCGTGCTGGAAAACTCCGGTCCGTTCGACGGTCTCACCTCCGAGGCCGCCTTCGACGCCATCGCCGCCTGGCTGCACAAGCGCGGCAAGGGCGGCAAGCAGACCAACTTCCGGCTGCGCGACTGGGGCGTGTCCCGCCAACGCTACTGGGGCTGCCCCATCCCGGTGATCCGCGAGACCGACGGCAGCATCACCGCGGCGCGCGAGTTCCCGGTGCTGTTACCCGAACACGTGCTGGTGGACGGCTCCGGCTCGCCGCTCAAGCGGATGCCCGAGTTCTTCGATCTCGGCGCCGGCCGGCAGCGCGAGACCGACACCTTCGACACCTTCTTCGAGTCCAGCTGGTACTACGCCCGTTACTGCTGCCCGGACAATGGCCAGGCGATGCTGGACGAGCGCGCGCAGTACTGGTTGCCGGTCGACCAGTACGTGGGGGGCATCGAGCACGCCGTGCTGCACCTGCTGTACGCGCGCTTCTTCAACAAGCTGCTGCGCGACGAGGGGCTGATCGCCAACGACGAACCCTTCACCCGCCTGCTCACCCAGGGCATGGTGGTGGCGGAGACCTTCTACCGCCAGAGCCAAGACGGATCCAAGGAGTGGTTCAACCCCGCCGATGTCGAGGTCGTCAGAAACGACAAGGGCCGCGTCGTCGAGGCGGTACTCCGGTCCGACGGCCAGCCGGTGACGCCCGGCGGCGTCGAGAAAATGTCCAAATCGAAGAACAACGGCGTCGATCCGCAGGCCCTGATCGACCGCTACGGTGCCGACACCGTCCGCCTGTACACCATGTTCACGGCGCCGCCCGACCAGTCGCTGGAATGGTCGGACGAGGGCGTGGAGGGGGCGCACCGCTTCCTCAAGCGGCTGTGGAATCTGGCCACCGCCCGGGCCGAACAGCTGCGCGGGACCGCCGTCGATCTGCACGACCTGGACGCGGCCCAACAGGCGACGCGCCGCGAGGTCCATGCGGCCCTCAAGAAGGCCCTCTACGACTACGAACGCCAGCAGTACAACACCGTGGTGTCGGCCTGCATGAGCATGGTCAACGCCCTGAACCGCCTCGGTGCGGGCGCCGCTGATCTGGCGGTGCTGCGCGAAGGCCTGGGCATAGTGCTGCGCCTGCTCGCCCCGATCGCGCCGCACCTTAGCCACTACCTGTGGCGCGAACTCGGCTACGGTCAGGACATACTGGCGGCGGGCTGGCCGGTAACCGACAAGAAGGCACTGAAGCAGGACGAGATCGATTACGTGGTCCAGGTCAACGGCAAGGTGCGCGGCAAGGTGACGGTAGCCGCCGATGCCGACCGCCACAGCATCGAGGTCGCTGCCCAACGCGACCCCAACGTGCAGCGCTTCATCGACGGCCGCAAGATCGCCAAGGTCATCGTGGTCCCCCGGAAACTGGTCAACATCGTGGCCCCATGAGCATGCCTCCGCTGCGCCCCCTCGCCCTGGCGCTGGTCCTGGCGACCATGTGCAGCGCCTGCGGTTTCCAGCTGCGCGGCCAGGCCACCCAGCTGGTCAACCTGGGCGGCCCGCTACAGCTCGCGGGCCTGGCGATTCAGGACCCGCTGTACACCGAACTGCGGCAAGCCCTGCGCGTGGCCGGCGCCGAGGCCGGCAGCGAACCCGGCGGCGCCGCGGTGCTGCGCATCAGCGGCCGGCAGTCCACCCGCCGGGTGCTGTCGGTCGATACCCGCAACAAGGCGCTGGAGTACGAACTGGAGGAATCCTTCCTGTTCAGCGTGCATGGCGCCGACGGCAGCGAGCGGGTGCCCGAGCAGCGGCTGCGGGCCCTGCGCGTCATCTTCAACCCCGAGGATGAAGTCCTGGGCCGTAACCGCGAAGAAGACCTGCTGCGCGGCGATATGCGCCGCGATTTGGCAAACCGGCTGGTCGAACGCCTGGCCGCCCAGCTCTGACCCCGGATGCGGATCCGCCTTTCGGATCTGGAGCAGCACCTCGGCCGCGGCCTGGCCGCGGTCTACTTGTTGTCAGGCGACGAGCCGCTGCAACTACGCGAGGCGGCAGATGCGGTGCGCGTTGCGGCGCGGCGCGGCGGTTATAGCCACCGGGAATTGCTCGAAGTCGGCACCGGGTTCGATTGGAACCGGCTGCTGGCCGAGGCCAACAACCTGTCGCTGTTCGCCGAGAAGAAACTCATCGAGCTGCGCCTCCCGGGCGGCAAACCGGGCCAGGACGGCGGTGCCGCGCTCGCGGCCTACTGCGCCGCGCCGCCACCCGATACCCTGCTGTTGTTGACCCTGCCCAAGCTCGACCGCACCCAGCTCGCCAGCAAATGGCTGAAGGCAGTGGAGGCGGTGGGCGTACTGGTGCAAATCTGGCCGGTGGAGGGCCGCCAGCTGGTGCCCTGGATCGAACAGCGGCTGCGGCGGGG
>JBFZDU010000432.1:0-3843 GCA_041307205.1 Gammaproteobacteria bacterium
GGCAGGCCGCGCACGCCAGCGTCACCGCCCGGAAGGTCATACCATTGCCGCCGACACGTCCACTGCTCACCTGCGTCGCGTTGCTGTTTGCCAGCGCCGCCGCGGCCGAACTGCGGATCACGGCACCGGGTGCGCCGGCGGCGGTGCTGGACAATGTGCGCGCCCACCTCAGCTTGGCCGGCGAGTCCTGCGACGCGCCGCCGTGGCGGGTCCAGCGGGAGTTCCGCCGCATCGACCAGGAGATCCAGCCCGCGCTGCGTGCCTTCGGCTACTACAGCGCCGAGCTGACCAAGACCCTGACCCGCGACGACCAGTGCTGGCACGCGGACCTGACCCTGACGCTCGGCGCGCCGGTGCTGGTGCGCCGGCTGGACCTGGAAATCAGCGGCGACGCCAGCGACGACCCGGCCTTCAGCGCCCTGCAGCAGGCCCTGCCGCTGCGCGTCGGGGAGGCGCTGCATCATGGTCGGTACGAGGAGATCAAGTCCAGGTTACGCAACCTGGCGCTCGAACACGGTTATTTCGACGCCGAGCTGCGCCGCCATGAACTCCGCGTCGATCCCGGGGCCGGCGCGGCGGACATCGACCTGCACTTCGCCAGCGGCACCCGCTACCGCTTCGGCGAGTTGCAGCTGGGCGAGCAGCCGCTGTACGAGCCCCTCGTCCGCCGCCTGGCGCACCTGCAGCCCGGCACCCCTTACAGCGCGCGCGAACTGGCGGCGCTGAACCGTTACCTCAGCGATGCCGGCTACTACCGGCGGGTCGAGGTCCGGCCGCGTCACGACCTTGCGCAGGACCAGGCGATACCGATCGAGGTGCAGTTCGAGCCCCTGCCCCGGCATGCCTGGCGTGCCGGCATCGGCTATGCCACCGACACCGGGCCGCGCCTGAGCCTCGGCTACGCCAACCGCTATTTGAACCGGCGCGGCCACCGTCTGGACAACGAATTGCGGCTCTCGCCAGTCGAGTCGGGCCTGACCTCCGAGTACGTCATCCCCGGCCGCGACCCGCACCGGGAAACCTTCAATTTCTCCGCCGGCCTGTTGCGCGAGGACACGGACACCAGCCTGAGCGACAGCGCCAAGCTGGCGGCGCGGCAGACCCTCAAGCACGACACCTGGACCGAGACCCGCTTTATCGAACTGCTGCACGAACGCTCCACCATCGGCACGGACGACACCTCGGCCACGCTGCTGATGCCGGGGATCGGCTGGACCCGCGTTACGGCGGACGACCCCTTGCGCACCCGCCGCGGCTATCGGCTCAACTTTGAGGTGCGCGGCGCCTACGAGGGCTTGCTGTCCACGGTCTCCCTGCTGCAACTGCGCGCCGGGGCCAAGGGCATCCACCGATTCGGCAACGCCGGTCGGGTCACCGGCCGCGCCGATCTCGGGACGACGCTGGGCGGCGATTTCTTCGATCTGCCCGCTTCGCTGCGCTTCTTCGCCGGCGGCGACAACAGCGTCCGCGGCTACGCCTACAAATCGCTGAGCCCGCAGGACGCCGACGGCGAGGAGGTCGGCGCGCGTCACCTGATTGCGGCCAGCCTGGAATACGAACACCCGGTCGTCGGCGAGGACTGGTGGGCAGCAGCCTTCGTGGATGCCGGCAACGCCTTCGACAGCCGCGACTTCGAACTCAAGTACGGCTACGGGGTCGGGGTGCGCTGGTATTCACCGGTCGGCCGGCTCCGCGTCGATATCGCCATCCCCAGCGACACCGCCGCCGACAGCTGGCGGCTGCACTTCGGCCTCGGGGTGGATCTGTGAGCTCGCTGCGACGGCTGGCGTGGGGGGTCCTGTTCCTGCTGCTGGTGCTGGGGGCCGGCCTGCCGCTGGGCGGCTATGGCCTGCTGGCGAGCACGGCGGGAACCCGCTGGCTGCTGCAAACCATGGCGGAGTTGACGAAAAGCGCCGATTTTTCCCTGCAGATCGGCGAAATAAACGGAACTTTGCTTGATGAGTTGCAGCTGCGCCGGGTCCGGCTACGGGCCGCCGGCAGCACGCTCGACATCGAGACCCTGGCCCTGCGCTGGCACCCCGCGGCCCTGCTGGCGCGCAGGCTGCACGTCCAGGCACTCGAATTCGGCGGCGTACGGGTGCAGCCGCCACCCCCGGGACCCGAACCCGCCGAACCGCCGGCGCTACCGGACCTGGGGCTGCCGCTGGTGGTGGAACTGGAGCGGCTGCGGCTCGACCGCCTGGTCGTGGTCCAGGACGGTGACGACCTGGCAATTGAAACCATCGCCTTTGGCGCGCACCTCGACAACGCCGCCTGGCGCGTGCGCGAGCTGGTGGTACGGGGCATGGGGCTGGACCTCACGGGCGAGGTCGGATTAGGTCCACAGGCAACGCACCCGCTCGACGGCCGCCTGGCCGGCAGCGTCCTGGCGCCGGAAATCGGGCCGGTGCAGGCGGAACTGCAGTTGTCCGGCGCCGCCCTGACGCCCGCTTTCGACCTGGCGGTACGCAGTCCGGCGGTAGTGCGGGTGCAGGGCGCGGCCAACCTGGTCGAACCCGAGCCAAGCTTCCGTCTCGATGCCAGCTGGCCACAGCTCAACTGGCCGCTGCAGGGCGCGCCCCAGGTCGAGACCAGCGCCGGCCGGCTGGAGCTGCGGGGCAGCCCCTCCGACTACCGCCTGGAGCTGACGACCCAGGTGCCGGGCGAGGGTTTGCCGGCCACCGAGGTCCGGTTGCAGGGACAGGGCGACAGCCGGGGGCTGCGGCTCGCGCCCCTGACCCTGCGAAGCGGGTCCGGCGAGCTGACCGCCAAGGGCCCGGTTGACTGGCAACCGGCAGTGACCTGGGACCTGGCGCTGCAGGCCAGGGATCTGGACCCCGGGATGCAGTTTCCGGACTGGCCGGGCCGGCTGTCGGGCGAGCTGCAGGTCACTGGACGCCTGGGTGAGCAGGGTCCCGAGGTGGAAGTCGCGATCGCCGGCATCAAGGGCCAATTGCGCGACCAGGCGCTACAGGCCAGCGGCGCCATCCGCTATGCCGCCGGCCGGTTGCAGGCCCGGGCGCTGGACCTGGTCAGCGGACCGAACCGGCTGCGCCTGGACGGGCGGGCAGACCAGCAGTTCGACCTGGCATTCGACCTGGACGCCCCGGACCTGGCCGCGCTGTATCCAGGCCTGGCCGGGCGCCTGCAAGGGCAGGGCAAGTTGACCGGCACGACCACGGCGCCGCTGGTCGTGGCCCGACTGGACGGCCGCGACCTGGCATACGACCGGCTGCAGGTCGGCGAACTGCAGCTGCAGGCCGACTGGGGGACCAACGGCGGCACCGCGGTGCTGCACGCCGCCGCGCTCCGCAGCGGCGAGCAGCGCATCAGCAGTCTCAACGCCGACCTGAGCGGCACCGCGCTGTCGCACGCGCTGCAGTTTCAGGCCGAGGCGCCGTCGTTCAGCGTCGCGCTGAGGGCCAGCGGCAGCCTGGCCAATGGCAGCTGGCGCGGCACCCTGCAGCGCCTGGACCTGACCGAGCCGGTGCTCGGCGACTGGGCGCTGGTGGCGCCCGCCGCCCTGGAACTGGGCGCCGCGCGGGTGCACAGCGCCGAGCTGTGCCTGGCGCAGGGCCAGACCGACACCCGGTTGTGCCTGCAGGGAGGCTGGGTGCAGGCCGCCGGCCTGGACGCCAGCGGGCGCCTGAGCGGCCTGGAGCTGGGGCAGTTCGCTGCGCGACTGCCGGGCGAAGCAAAGATCGCGGGCCAACTGGCCGCCGATTTCCAACTGGCCGGTCAGCCCGAACGACCCAGTGTGGCGCTGACACTGAATCCTGGAGATGGCCTGCTGACCCTGGACACCGCGGGCGGGCCGCTGGAAATTGCCTATCGGGATGCCAA
>JBFZDU010000433.1:0-4825 GCA_041307205.1 Gammaproteobacteria bacterium
AGCCGAGTACCGGTGGCATTGCCCCGGAAGCGCCGCCGATGACGATGTTCTGCGGCGTGATCGGTTTCAGCCAGCGGGTATAGACCACCGCATAACCAAAGAAGGTGAGCGCGGTCAGCCACATGGTCAGTGGATTCACCAGCCAGTACAGCATACCCAGCCCGAGCCCGGCCAATGCAGCCGCAAACCAGGCGGTTTCGATCGCGCTCACCCCGCCCCGGGGCAGGGGCCGCGCCCGGGTGCGCGCCATGCACGCGTCGATGCGGCGTTCGCTCAGACAATTGCAGGCGGCCGCAGCAGCCGCCGCGAACCCGACACCGAGGCTGGCAGCGAGGAAGCGGAACGGGTCCGGCAAGCTCGGCGAAGCCAGCAGCATGCCGATCATCGCGGTGAACACGATCAGCCCGACCACTCGCGGCTTGGTCAGTTCGAAAAACTCGCGCAAGCGCCAACCGGACCGATGCAGGACAAGACTGCTCATGACGACCACCTGGAAAAAAGGACGTTGACCCAAACCAGACACAACAGCAGAGCTGCTGCACCGGCGGTATGGGCGACCGCGACGGGCAAGGACAGGCCGAGCAGCACATTGCCCGCGCCGAGCAAGAACTGGCCGCTGGCGATGCTCAGCAGCACGGCGGCGGCCCCGCGTCCCGCCGGGATTTGCACAAGTCGTGCCGCGAGCAGGAGGGCTGCCGCCAACACCAGCACCGCCCCCATTCGATGCAACTGATGGATAGCGGTAAGGGCGGGCAGATTGAGGCCGCCCAGCGGATGGAGCAGGCTGAAGCCGGTACCGAAATCGGCCCGTGGCCACCATACCCCCTGACAGGTCGGCAGATCGGGGCAGGCCAGGGCCGCGTAATTGGCGCTGACCCAGCCACCCAATGCGATCTGCAGCAGAACCAGCAGCAGGAGTCCGCGCGCCAGTGCGAGCGGCACCGGCAGGACCGGCGACGAGGCTGCGCCGCGCTCGCGCAGCAGCAGCCAGGACAGCGCCGCAAACGTAGTCATGCCACCGAGCAGATGCGCCGCGACGATCATCGGCTTGAGTTGCTGGGTGACGGTCCACATGCCCAGCAGCGCCTGGAACATCACCAGCACCAGCACTGCGCTGGGCAGCACCCGGCGGGATGGTGGCAAGCGGCGCCAGGACAGGACAGTGATGACCAGGATCAGCACACCCAGGGCGCCGGCCAGGTAGCGGTGCAGCATTTCCTTCCACGCCTTGGCCTGAGAAACCGGCCCGAGCGGATCCGCCACCTGCGCGGCGGCGATCTGCCAGCCGGCATGCCAAGGCGAAAGCTGGCCATAGCATCCCGGCCAGTCGGGACAGCCGAGGCCGGCATCGGAAAGTCGCACATAGGCGCCAAGGACGATCACCAGGAAGGCGATCCCGGTCGTGATCAGGAGCAGCGGGCGCGGCAGCGTCATCCGATTCTCGACGCTTTCAGCAGTCGCCGCAGATCGCTCAGCATACGTTGGCCGTCGGCGGCAACCGGGAAGCGCAGCATTACCCGTCCACGCGGATCGACCAGATAGGTGCGCACAGTGTCAGGCCAGGCATCCAGGGCAGCACCAGGCACGCGGTAGCAAAACAGGCCGGCAACATCTGCTGGCGCAACCGCATCGGCCTGAAGCAGAGCCTGCACGACTCGCTCCCGATCGCGGCCCTGGGCGAGGCGCACCTGGCGGGCGAGATCGAGATGCACACGACAGGGTGCGCCACATTCGCCCTTGACCACGGTCAGCAGCACCCAGCGCCCTTGCAGCGTCAGCAGATTGGCGGAATGGCCGTTGCCATCGGTGATGCCGGCAAACTGCGGCACCGTCGGCGGCAACAGTTCGCCGTAACTGGCTGACACCGACGGCTGCCAGACCTGATGGGCAAACCAGGCCGCCAGCGCCGGGGCCACGAACAGGCTCAGCAGGAGCAACAGCTGGATCCGGTCAGCGCGGCGCATGGCAGCGTAGCTTCCGGCCGTAATAGACATACAGCGCTAGGATCGTGGTGGCCAGTGCGAACCATTGCGCGGCATAGCCGCGATGCCGCTCCACTCCGGTGTCCGGACGCGGCCAGTCGCGCACCAGGCCATCGGAAGCGGGCGAAGTCTGCAACAGCATCCGGTCCGGCAGATCGCCGCGATACCAGGCGCGATAGCGCGCCAGGCTCAGGTTCTGCCAAACCGGCCCGGCGACGTCCTGGCGGGAAAGCTCGAGATAACGGCTTTGCGCGGGCACCAGCAGCCCTTCCAGCGTCACCGGCGCGGCTGTCGTCGGCGCTTGCACGGGTGTGGCGCGGTCGCCGCCGGCGGGTAACCAGCCCCGGTTCACCAGCACCACGCCACCCGGATAAAGCAGCGGCACGATCAGTTGATAACCGGGCCGGCCGTGCGACATGCGGTTATCGAGATACACCCGATAGGCGTTGTCGAAGCGCCCGCTCACCCGCACCCGCTGATAGGGCAAGGCAGCGGCGGGCAACGCGGCGATGTCCAGCGCCGGACTTGCCGTCGCCGCATCGTAGGCGGCCTGGCGGGCGAGCTTCTCGTTGGCCCGGTCGAGCTGCCACGCCCCCAGCCAAACCGTCAGGCCGACCAACGACAGGGCCGCAACCGCCGGCAGCCAGTCCGGGCGTGGCCGGGACGGCGACGGCGGCGCTACACTCAAAGACACTACCGGTTCCCTTCCCATGCGCATCTTCGTATCTCTCCTCATAGTCCTGATCCTGTTCAGCCTGCTCAGCGGCCTGGTCTATCTGATCCGCAACCGTGGCCAGGGCGACCGCACCGTGCAAGCCCTGACCTGGCGCATCGCGCTGTCCATCGTCCTGTTCCTGGTCCTGATGGCGGGCCACTATCTGGGCCTGTTCCCGCCAAACGTCCGGTAGCCCATCGCTTCGGCCCGCGAGCGGGCCCCCTAAAGCCAGTACACGAACAAGAACAGCAGCAGCCACACCACATCAACGAAATGCCAGTACCAGGACACCGCCTCGAACGCGAAGTGGTGATCTGAGCGGAAGTGCCCGGCCAGGCTGCGGCCAAGGATCACCAGCAACATCAGGCAACCGATCGTGACGTGGAGGCCGTGGAAGCCGGTCAGCATGAAGAAGGTGGCACCGTAGATGCCGGCGCCCAAAGTCAGGCCCAATTCCGTATAGGCCTGCTGGAACTCGTAAATCTGAAAACCGAGGAAGGACAACCCCAGCGCCACGGTGAACACCAGGCCGGTGATCAACTGACCGCGCCGCTCGCGCTTCAGGCTCCAGTGCGCCCAGGTCACGGTGGCGCCGGAACTCAGCAGCAGCAGGGTGTTGAACGCTGGAATGCCCCACGGCGCCATCGGCGTAAAAGCCACCTTGAGGCCCGGTCCGGCGGTCGGCCAGCCACCGCTGTAGCCGGGCCAGAGCAGCTGCAACTGCTCGCCGCTGGCCAACTCAGGCACCGCGATCAAGCGGCCGTAGAACAGCGCGCCGAAGAAAGCGGCAAAGAACATCACTTCGGAAAAGATGAACCAGCCCATGCCCCAGCGGAACGACAGGTCGACCTGGGCATCATGCAGACCGCTCTGACTTTCCCGAATCACTCTGCCAAACCAGCCAACCAGCATCGTCGCCAGCCCGGCCGCGCCCACTGCCAGCAGCCAGCTACCGACATACAGGTGATGAATCAGCAGGGTGGCGCCGATGGCCGCGCTCATCAGGGCCAGGGAGCCGACGAGCGGCCAGTACGAGGGTTCGGGCAGGTAGTAGCCGCCGGCGTGCTCGCTCATGCGCGCTCCCTCGCACCGGGAAAGTCGATGCATAGCCTCGGCCGGGGCTGCGGCATCCTCATATCAGCGTCCCTTGCTGGAAAAATGTGTACGACAGGGTCATCACCTTCATGTCGGCCTCCAACTTGCGGTCGATCACGAACAACACCGGCAGGAGCAGCTTTTCGTGCGGCGCCAGGCGCTGCTCGCGGAAGCAGAAGCAATCGATCTTTTTGAAGTACTTCGAGGCGACGGCCGGTGCGTAGCTAGGGATGGCGCGGCCGACCAGGGGACGTTCGCTGAGGTTCTCCAGCACGAAATCCACCCGCACCAGTTCCCCGGGATGCACATTCACCGGATCGTTCGGTGCAGTGAAGCGCCAGACGGCGCCGTTCTGGACATTGGCCAGCAGTTCGATGCGCACGCTGCGGCTGGTATCCACTTGGGTATTGTTGGCCAGGGCCTGAGCCGCATCGCGGTTGAGGCCGGTGATGTCGCATATCACGTCGTACAGGGGTACCAAGGCGAAACCGAACGCGAACATCGCGACCGCCAGGATGACCAGGTGCAACGAGGTGCGCAGATTGCCGATGGCAGGTCTCATCTCAGCTCCCGTGGCTGCCCAAAGGTGTGATATGGCGCCGGTGAGGGAACGCTCCATTCCAGCCCCTCGGCCCCTTCCCAGGCGCACGCCGCGGCCTTCTCGCCACCACGCACGCATTTCACGATCACGATCAGCAGCAAAATCTGGCTGGCGCCGAAGATGAAGCCGCCGATCGAGGCGATGCGGTTGAAATCGGCGAACTGCAGGGCGTAATCCGGGATTCGTCGCGGCATGCCGGCCAGGCCGAGGAAATGCATCGGAAAGAACAGCACGTTCACGGCGATGGCCGAGAGCCAGAAGTGCCAGCGTGACAGGGCCGGGTCGGGCAGGTGGCCGGTCCACTTCGGCAACCAGTAGTAGAGGCCGGCGTAGATGGCGAACAGGGCGCCGGTCACCAGCACGTAATGGAAATGCGCCACCACGTAATAGGTGTCCTGCAACTGCACGTCCACCGGCACCATGGCCAGCACC
>JBFZDU010000434.1:0-13646 GCA_041307205.1 Gammaproteobacteria bacterium
GTGCTCACGACCCGATCACAGTAGCTCGCAAAACGTGCTTCCAGACCCCGGCTCATCACTCACCTCAGAAATCACTTGAAGTGATGAACATAATGCACTATTTTTTAACACAGTAGTACTAGGTCGGTGCTGGGAGATGCAGGATAAGCCCGAACCACCGCCATCGCCATCGACCCGGTCGCGTTGCTCCGGCGCGCGCGATCGCAGTGACACAACGGCTGCTTGACCAGCCGCGGCGAGATGCAGTTAACCGGCGGCACTCAAAGTGACGGGCAGACGCGTCACGCGCTGATCGGACGAAGTGCAGCGGTCTCAAAACGCGCCGATGGTCGACCTGTCTTATCCTGCAATGTGGCAATTGGAATTTCGTGCTATAGGTGGTCGCTCGGAAATCGAGGAGGAAACAATGATGACGATCCAAACGAAGTTCGGCTGCATCGCAGCCATGCTGCTGCTTTCCCTGACCCAGGCTTGGGCGGATGACTATGACGACACTGTGCAGATCTTTCGTAACGCCGTCGAAAGCCAGGGCTTTTTCGGCGACGCCTATGGTTACGCCGTATTTCCGACCATAGGCAAGGCAGGCTTCGTCGTGGGCGGTGCGTACGGCGAGGGCCGCGTCTTCAGGCAGGGCCAGTATATCGGTGACACCACCATGACGCAGTTGAGCGCCGGCTTGCTCGCGGGCGGCAAGGCGTTCAGCCAGATGATTTTCTTTGAGGACGAGCGCGCACTGCGGGACTTCACCAGTGGCAACTTCGAATTTGGTGGCGAGATATCCGCCGTGGTCATCACGGCCGCTGCCGATGCCAAGGCCACCACCACCGGAAGTTCTGCCGGTGCCAGCGGCGGCAAGCGCGATGCGACCACCACCGGCAGGTATCACAAGGGCATGGCCGTGTTCACGGTGGCCAAAGGCGGGCTGATGGGCGAATTGAGTCTCAGCGGCCAGAAGTTCAAATACACGCCGAAAATGTAATTCTCATGTGCCCCTCCCCGGGGAGGGGCCTGTCCCAGGTGACGCAAGGCCAAGCGGCAGCGGCGTTTCGGGCCGCCCGCCCGACCGCAATCTCAGCCGCATCGCCCCCGGCGATTTCCTGCGGCCTCAGATCAACCCATTGGCGGCGAGGTCCTTGACGACGAGCTCGACGAACTCCTTGATCATCGCCTCGATCTGACCGCGGTCGACGGTCTCGGACTGCATCGACCAGATCATGCCCCGGTCTGCACCGTAGAGGTTGGTCTCCACCGTGTAGACCTGGTAGTCGGTTACCGTGGCCGGGTGGTGGATCACCTGGGTGCTGCTGCGGTAGTAGTCATGCCAGTAGTCGGGGTAGTTGCTCGGGTAGTAGGGCGATCCGCCGCTGTAGTAGGTGCGGGCGGGGTTCACCACGGAGTCGGTGCGGCTGCCGACGACCTTGGCGATGATGACCGCGTCGGCGCCAAAGGACTTGACCTTGGCCGCGGTCGCCGCGCGGTCTTCGAGCTGGTCGAGGCTGAGGTGCTGGTAGCTGGTGACGCCCGAGATCCCGCGCGCCTGCAACTGGCGGGCGAGCTCGTCCTCGAACAGGCGCCGGTTGAGGTCGTTGCTCGCGGTGCCGATGATGAACACCGTCTTGACCTTGCCCGCCCGGTACTCCGGGTTGGTCCAGCTGGCCTGCTTGGTCGTGGCGGCGCAGGCGGTCAGCAACAACGCGGCAAGCGGCAGCAGCCAGCGGGTGAGTTTCATGGGACGCTCACTTCTCGAGGGATGTGGGCCAAGGATAAACCCTGGCGGCGGCGCCAACCATCGACCCGATCTCCCCCAGCGGCTACTGGCGCCAGCGCGCCCGACGGGCAGGTCGACGCACCGGCGTGCCGACGGTCAGCCGGCGTTCGTCCATGGTGCCGCTTACTGTTGCCAACCGGGGGCCCGGCCTGGGGCAGCCGCAAGTAGCCAGCGCCCCGGGGACGGCTGGCCACTGCAATTACGGCGGACCAGGGGTATGTTCGAATTGGTAGTGGCTGCCGGGCCGGTCCCGCCGAAGCAGGGGGCCGGCTGTCGCGGCGTTCGTCTGCGCTCACGCTGCCGGGGGCCGTGCGCAACAAACAGCGCTTGCAGCCGGGCTGGGCGGCCGAGAACCTTGAACCGGGACACCAGATGATGGGATACGCGCCGGTCTGTGCCGTTCGCGCCGGGGAGTTGCCAGCGGCAGCGCTGGCACCGCGGCAAATGCGTGCCGGGCTTAGGCTGGAGGATACCAACCGGGGCCGGGTCATCAAGGGCCTGCTGGCCGCGGTCATGCTGATCTCGGCGGGCTGCGCCACAGGCCCGCCGCCCCCTGAGCCGGTTGTCCCCGAGCCCGCGGTCCCCGCCGTCACCTGGGGGTTGGTGGAACAAGAGATCCTGCGCGCCGCTGTTACCGCAAGGGCGGATGCCGCAAGCTGGACGGGAACGGAAATCGACCACTGGATGGAACGGGTGCGGCTGCACTCGGAGCAGACCTTCATCCCCTGGTACACGAGTTACTGGACCCAGGAATGGCTGGCGTTCAAGGTGGCGATCTCGGGGCCGGAGGCCGCGGCAGTCAGCAAGTTGGCCGAATACCTGCAGGAGAAGTTCGCATCCCAGGTGCTGGCGCCTGCCTCGCAGGAGATCGGCCCGAGCGGGATACTGCGTCGGGGCACGAAGCTGTATGCGGAGGCCCTGACGGCCAAGATCAAGGCGATCGGGCAGCGCCATCGGCTGCCGGAACAGGCGTACCGGAACCGGCTCAAGCAGATTCCGGCGATCTCGGCCGAGGGCGGCTTGGCGCCAGGTGCAAGCTTGCGTTGCCTGGTCGAGTCCGGCGACCCGGGGCGTCTACCCCCGTACGCCGCGCTGGTGGCGCAGACAGCAGTGGAGGGCTTCGATCCCCATTCACAGCTCGGCGCAGGCCGGTTGTCCCCGATGGCCAGCGCTGTCGCCGAGACCTTTGTCGGGAAGATGGCCGCCCGCGGCGGGGCGGCGGCTGCGGCGGCGGTCCTGGGTGGCCCGGCGGGCTTCGTGGTCTCGTTGGGGGTCACGGGGTTCGGCATTGCCGAGCACGACCAACACAAGCCCGAACTGGAAACGCAGCTAAGGGGCGTACTGACCCCGGCCCTGCAGCAGCTGCAGTACCGGCTCAGGGACGATCCGGAGCACGGCGTGCTGGGCGCCGTCAATCATATCCACCGCCATATCGAAGAGGCGCTGCAGACGCCGCCGGCCGCCGGGGCGGCACCGCACCAGCGCCCCGCGTACCAGGATCGCCTGCATGAGGCCCGTGACTACGACCATCCCGGTTACGAGAAACCTGCTGACATCGAGCCTTCTTACAACGACCCCTGGTAGGTGCCGGGACGATCACCCGCAGCGCGGGGAGCGCACCTCGGCGGTCAGGCCGGCATGCACCCGCGCGATATCGGCTGGCTGCAGCCGCAGCGCCTTGCTGCCCGCGGCCAAGGCCCCCGCCCGAACGCTGAACCACACTTGACCGCCGAGCGCCGGCGCATGGACCTCGCGCCAGCGCGAACCGCTATGCCGCCGTGCTATAAGTTTGGAACCCCGTAAACCTCGAGATCCAAAATGCGTTTCCAACTGGTTTCGCCCCGCGCCGGCTGGTGGCCGGTCATCTGCCTGCTGCTGGCTGCGGTATCCGCCCCCGCCGAGCAGGCGCCCGCCCAGGAACCCGAGCGGGAGGAACTGGCGATCGATCCGGCGACAATCATGCAGCCCATGCAGGGCGACCTCGACGCGATGATCGAGCGCCGGCTGATCCGGGTGCTGACCGTGCCCAACAAGACCAACTACTTCCAGGACAAGGGCACGCAGTTCGGCGCCACCTATGAGGCCTTCCGGCTGATCGAGCAGGAGCTGAACAAACGGCTCGTGAAGGAAGGGAAACTCAAGCAGAAACACCTCAAGGTGCGGGTGGCATTCATACCCGTCGGCCGCGAGGACCTGCTGCAGGCCCTCGCCGAAGGCAAGGGCGACATCGCCGCGGCGAACCTCACGGTCACCCCGCAGCGTCAGGCGCTGGTGGACTTTGCCACCCCGATCCTCAGCAATGTCAGCGAGGTGGTCATCACCGGGCCCGCATCGCCCCCGCTCGCCACGCTCGACGATCTCTCCGGCAAGGAGGTCTTCGTCCGCAAGTCCTCCAGTTATTACGAGAGCCTTACAGCGCTCAACCAGCGGTTCACGGCCGCCAATAAGCCGGCAATGACACTCAGGGAGGCGCCCGATGCCCTGGAGGACGAGGACCTGATCGAGATGCTCAATGCGGGGCTCATCGGCCTCATGGTCATGGACAAGCACAAGGCCGATTTCTGGCAACAGGTGTTTCCGCAGGTCGAGGTCCGTGACGACCTGGCGGTCCGTACCGGCGGCGATGTCGCCTGGGCCGTCCGCAAGGGCAACCCTCAGCTCAAGGCCATGCTCGACGCGTTCGCCGTTGCCGCCACCACCGGCAAGTATGCCAAGGAGCGCGAACGCATCTTCGCCGCCTACCTGAAAAACACCCGCTTCGTGAAGAACGCCGCCAGTACCGAGGAACGCCAGAAGTTTCTCTCGATGCTGAAGCTGTTCCAGACTTATGGCGACAAATACGATGTCGATTGGCTGCTGATGGCGGCCCAGGGCTACCAGGAATCCACGCTCAACCACAAGGCCCGCAGTCAGGTGGGTGCGATCGGGGTGATGCAGATCATGCCCGCCACCGGCAAGGAGTTGAAGGTCGGCGACATTTCTCAGCTCGAACCCAACATCCACGGCGGTATCAAGTACATCCGCTTCATGATCGACCGGTATTTCGAGAACGAGCCGATGACCCCACTGGACAAGGCCCTGTTCGCTTTCGCTGCCTACAACGCCGGTCCCGGACGTGTTCGGAAGCTCCGCGCGGAGGCGGCCAAGCGGGGGCTCGACCCGAACGTCTGGTTCCACAACGTGGAATACATCGCGGCCGAAAAGATCGGCCATGAGACCGTCACCTATGTCAGCAATATCTACAAGTACTACATCGCTTACCGACTCATCATGGAGGCCCAGCAGGCGCGCCAGACCGTGGTGGAGGATCTCAAGGGGGAAATGAAAAACTGACCCTGGGTGACCGGCATGCCGGCCTGCCCGCCGGGGATTGGGACAGCGTCGGTTAATGAATTTACCCTCCCAATGATTGTCAGCGAGGCAAACCAGCGATGTGCAGCGAGACCGACAACAGTGCGCGGAACCCTCAGGTCGTTCAGCCCTTGGAGGAAACGGTTCGCCTCTTGGCCGCGGAGTTGCGGGCGGCCCGCGCCGACGGGCGTCGCCAGCGCCGGCGGTTGCGCCTGATGTCGCTGGTCCTGCTCACGGTAGTGGCGCTGGCGGCCTGGTCAGCCCAACGCCTGTTTCCGACCGCGCAGGCGCAGGCGCTGCCGCAGGTCCAGGTTTCGCCTATGAATCCGGACCAGCGGACGGCCCAGCGCACCGAACTGCTGGCCGCGCTGCCGGCGGATTCCCGCGAGCGATTGGAGGCCTTCGAACGGGAAGTGGAATGGCTGACCCGGTACATGCAGACCTGGGACCAGGGGAAAGCCGGGGCTGTGGTCGCGATGATGCTGTTCCGCATGTCCCAGAACATGGATGCCATGCCCGCCATGGAGCAGCAGATGCGCACCATGAGCGGCCAGATGGGTGCGTTGCCCGCGATCGTCGCAGAGCTAGGCCAGATCAACGCCAAGCTGCACGTGATCACCGCGACCATGGACTCGACCATGGGCCGCGCCGGCCGCATGCTGCCCTGGATGCCGTTCACCCCCTGAGCGGTCTGGGACTTCGGGTTGGGCGCCGGCCCTGCCCGGGTGGACCACCGAGTCCTACGTGCTGGACGGCCTGGGGCGTGACGGCGCGGAGCGGATCGAACCCGACGCGCTCGAACCCGACACTGTCCTGCGACTGGAGCTGACGCGCGCCGATCGTGTCGGCCTGGAGCCTTTCACCGATAGCGAGATCGACCGCTTCGCGGCGCATGCCAGGCGCCTTGGGCGGGCGGGTGTTGCTGCCGGCACCCAACGGCTGCGCGAACTCGGCCGGGAACTGCTCAACCGTGGCATCTCGGCCAGGCGGTGCTGCAGGCGCGCGGGCGCCTGGGCCGAGCTCGGCGGAGCCGAACGCGCCATGGCCGCATTCAGGCCCGAGCCACCCGCACCGCGCAGAACTTGAACTCGGGGATCTTGCCGTCGGGGTCCAGGGCTTCGTTGGTCAGCAGATTGGCCGCCGCCTCCTGGTAACAGAAGGGCAGGAACACCTGGCCGGGTTGCAGGCCGGCGTCGACCCGGGCGTAAGCGACGACAGCGCCGCGGCGCGACTGCAGTCGGATCCGGTCGCCGGGCCGCACCCCCAGGCGCGCCAACTCGTCCGGGTGCAGGGTGGCGACCGGCACCGGCTCGATAGCGTCGAGCACGCTCGCACGCCGGGTCATGACCCCGGTGTGCCAGTGTTCGAGCTGGCGCCCGGTGATCAGCACCAGGGGGTACGCGGCGTCCGGCAGTTCGGCGGCATTGGTGAAGGGCGCGGGCACCAGCCGGGCCTTGCCGCCGGGGCGCGGAAAGACGCTGGTGAACAGGACCGCCTCCCCGGGGTCGCCTTCCCGCCGGCAGGGGTAGGTCACGGCGCCGTCGCGCTCCAGCCGCTCCCAGGTGATGCCGGCGATGCTGGGCATGGCCTGGCGCATCTCCTCGAACACGTCCTGCGGCCCGGCATAGCGCCAGTCCAGGCCCAGCCGCCGGGCCAGCTCGACGATCAGCTCCAGGTCCTGGCGCGCCGCGCCGGGCGGGTCCAGCGCCTGACGGCCGAGCTGCACCCGCCGGTCCGTATTGGTGAAGGTGCCGGTCTTCTCGGGGAAGGCCGAGGCGGGCAGGATCACGTCGGCGTAATGCGCCGTCTCGGTCATGAAGATGTCCTGCACCACCAGGTGCTCGAGCCGCGCCAGGGCGGCGCGGGCGTGGTGCAGGTTGGGGTCGGACATGGCCGGGTTCTCGCCCATGATGTACATGCCGCGGATCTGTCCGGCGTGGATGGCGTGCACGATCTCGACCACGGTCAGGCCCGGCCGCGGGTCCAGCGGCTGGCCCCACAGCGCCTCGAACCCGGCGCGGGCGGCGGCATCGTCGACCCGCTGGTAGTCGGGCAGGACCATGGGGATAAGGCCGACGTCGGAAGCGCCCTGCACGTTGTTCTGGCCGCGCAGCGGGTGCAGCCCGGTGCCCGGCCGGCCGATCTGCCCGGTGATCAGCGCCAGGTCGATCAGGCAGCGGGCGTTGTCGGTGCCGTGCACGTGCTGCGAGACGCCCATGCCCCAGAAGATCATGGCGGCGCGGGCGCTGGCGTAGACCCGCGCCACCTCGTGCAGGGTGGCGGCCGGGATGCCGCAGACGGCGGCCATGCGCTCGGGCGCGAAATCCGCCAACTGGGCCTTGAGCGCCGCGTAACCTTCGGTGCGGGCGGCGATGAACCCGGGGTCGACCAGGTCCTGCGCGATCACCGAGTGCATGATGGCGTTGAGCAGGGCCACGTCGGTATCGGGCTTGAACTGCAGCACGTAGCGCGCGTGCCGGGCCAGCGCGGTGCGACGCGGGTCCAGCACGATCAGGGTCTTGCCGGCGCGCGCGGCGTTCTTGAAGAAGGTCGCGGCCACCGGGTGGTTCTCGGTGGGGTTGGCGCCGATCACCAGGATGACCTCGGCGGCGGCGACGTCGGCCACCGGGTTGGAGACCGCCCCGGAGCCGATCATCTGCAGCAGCGCCGCCACCGAGGAGGCGTGGCACAGCCGCGTGCAGTGGTCGACGTTGTTGGTGCCGAAGCCGGTCCGTATCAGCTTCTGGAACAGGTAGGCCTCCTCGTTCGAGCCCTTGGCCGAGCCGAAGCCGGCGAGGGCATCCGGCCCGTGCGCCGCCTTGATCGCCCTGATACCGGCTGCGGCGTGCTCCAGTGCCTCCTCCCAGCTGGCCGCGCGGAAGTCGCGCCAGGGCTCGGCCGGGTCGAGGTCCAGCGCTGCGCGCTTGGGCGCGTCGGCGCGGCGCAGCAGCGGGGTGGTGAGGCGCTGGTGGTGGTGAACGTAGTCGAAACCGTAGCGGCCCTTCACGCACAGGCGCTGGCGATTGGCGGGGCCGTCGCGGCCGCTGACGTGCCGGATGCGATTGGCGCGCACGTGGTAGGTGAGCTGGCAGCCGACCCCGCAATACGGGCAGACCGAGTGCACCTGCCGGTCGATCGGTTCCAGTCCGACCTCCCCGGCCGGCATCAGGGCGCCGGTGGGGCAGGCCTGCACGCATTCGCCGCAGCCGACGCAACTGGAGGCGCCCAGCGGGTCGTCGAGATCGAACACGATCCGGGCCTGGTTGCCGCGTCCGGCGAAACCGATCACGTCATTGTTCTGCACCTCGCGGCAGGCGCGCAGGCAGCGGCTGCACTGGATGCAGGCGTCGAGCCGGACGGCGATCGCCGGGTGAGACGGGTCGGCGGCCGGTTGCGCGCGGGCGGGGAAGCGCGGCGCACCCAGCCCCAGGCGTTCACTCCAGCAGGCGAGTTCGCTGTCCGGCCGGTAGGCCGCCGCCGGCATGTCGGACTGCAGCAGTCCCAGCACCAGTTTCTGCGCATGGCGCGCCCGCGCCGAGGCGCTCTGCACCTGCATCCCGGCGCTCGGCGTTCGGCAGCAGGCCGGCGCCAGCACGCGCTCGCCGGCGATCTCCACCATGCAGGCGCGGCAGTTGCCTTCGGCGCGCAGCCCGTCCCGGTAGCACAGGTGCGGGATCTCGATGCCGTGGCGCCGGGCGGCCTGCAGGATAGTCTCGCCCGGCCGGGCGCTCAGCGCCTGGCCGTCGAGGGTGAATTCGACCGGTCGGGGCAGGTCCTGGGCTCGGGCTGACATGGCTCAGCACTCGTCGGGGAAATAGCGCAGTGCGCAGCGGATCGGGTTGGCGGCGGCTTGACCCAGGCCGCAGATGGAGGCATCCGCCAGCACCTGGCAGAGGTCTTCGAGCAGCGCCGCGTCCCAGTTGGCTTGCGCCATCAGCGCCGCGGCTTTGGCCGTGCCGACCCGGCAGGGCGTGCACTGGCCGCAGGACTCGTGGGCGAAAAAGCGCATGGCATTGAGCGCGGCGGCGCGCACGCTGTCGCGGTCGGACAACACGATGATGGCCGCCGAGCCGATGAAGCAGCCGTGCTCCTGCAGGGTGTCGAAGTCCAGCGGCAGGTCGGCCAGGCGTGCCGGCAGGATGCCGCCCGAGGCGCCGCCCGGGAAATAGGCCTTGAGCCGGTGTCCGTCGAGCATGCCGCCGCAGTGCTCGTCGATCAGTTCGCGCAGGGTGATGCCCGCCGGGGCGAGGTGCACGCCGGGCCGGTTCACCCGCCCGCTGACCGAGTAGCTGCGCAGTCCCTGGCGGCCGTGCCGGCCCTGGGCGCTGAACCAGTCGGCGCCGCGCTCGAGGATGTCGCGCACCCAGTACAGGGTCTCCAGGTTGTGCGCCAGGGTCGGCCGGCCGAACAGCCCGACGGCGGCGATATAGGGCGGGCGCAGCCGGGGGACGCCGCGTCTGCCCTCGATCGACTCGATCATGGCCGACTCCTCGCCGCAGATGTAGGCGCCCGCACCGCGCCGCAGCTCGATCGGCGGCAGCGGGCAGGGCGGGTCGCGGCGCAGGGCGTCCAACTCGCGTTCGAGCAGCGCCCGGCAGCCGGCGTACTCGTCGCGCAGGTAGATGTAGACGGCCTCGGCTTCGATCACAGCGGCGGCAATCAGCAGGCCTTCGAGGAAGCGGTGCGGATCGCGTTCGAGGTAATGCCGGTCCTTGAAGGTGCCCGGCTCGCCCTCGTCGATGTTCACCGCCAGCAGGCGCGGCGCGGCATGGCCGCGGACGATGCGCCACTTGCGCCCGGCGGGGAAGCCGGCGCCGCCCAGGCCGCGCAGCCCGGCGTGTTCCAGTGTCTGGATCACCCGCTCGCGGGTGGGTTCATCCGCCTGGGCCGCGACCTCGCGCAGCAGCCGGTAGCCGCCCGCGGCGCGATAACCGGCATAGTCGATGGCGCCGGCCGGGGCGGAGTCGACCCGGACCCCGCCGTCGACCAGAGTCCTGACCTGCTCCGGCGTGGCCTGCCCGACCGGGTAGCTGCCGACCACGGCCACCGGCGCGCTGTCACAGCGCCCCACACAGGGTACGGCCTGCACCCGCACACCGGCCCCGAGCCCGGATTGCAGCGCCGCGATCAGGTCGCTGGCGCCGGCCAGTGCGCAACTCAGCGAGTCGCACACCCGCACGGTCAATGGCGGGGGCGGCGGATCCGGTGCCTTGACCAGGTCGAAGTGGTGGTAGAAGCTCGCGACCTCGTAGACCTCGGTACTGGCCAGACCCAGGCGCTCGGCCAGCGCGACCAGCAGTGCGGCCGGCAGATGGCCGCACTCGTCCTGGATGCGGTGCAGGTACTCGATCAGCAACTGCCGCTGCGGCGGGGCGTCGCCAAGGTAACGGTCGAGCGCCTGCAGGTCCGCGGCATCCACCTGGCGCCCCTTGGGTTTCACTGGTGCGCGCAATGCACATTCCTCCGTCGCCTGGCCGGGGGCCGGCCTCGGGATCTCACCCGTCGCCGGCCAGATCGCCGCTGGCGCGGTGCAGGGCGGCATCGGGCGGCAAGCCGCTGATCTGGATTTTGCATCCAAGCCAGGAACGCATGCCAGTCGACCACCCGCGTCATCATGCCAACTTAAGGTTCGCCCTCAGGATACTCAGGCTGACCAGAAGCACCCAAAGCGGCACGACCAGTGGTGCCCAGGAAAAAATATAACCGGTGCTCAACAGCATCAGCAGCGCCAGTGCATAGCCGAGCCACGCCAGCCAGGGCGGGAAAATCCGGATGCGGAGCGCAAGGGTCGAGGTGGAGATCATGAACACGGCTGCCATTTTCACTGCATAGACGTTGATCAACTGGTACGCGGTGGCACGGCCAAAGGCGTAGATACCGGACTCGACCAGCCGGTCCGGCGTGGTGCGGAAGGCCATGATGAGATCTGCCGAGACGGCCCCGGCAACGAACAGCATGGCCACGAACAGCAAACCGCTGCCCGTGAAAACCGTGGCGAAAAAGCGGTCCTCCCGGGCGCCCATGCGATCGCGCAACACGCCGATGAACCACAGGAAGGCAATGCCCGCAAACGGGAGCAGATAAATGGCGACAGCCACGCTGTTCAGGTCGCGGGCAAGCCATGTCCCAGCATCCTGCGGATCGGCGGGCACCGCGATCCGAATCAGTGCCAGGCTGGTGATGAACAATATCGAAAACACGATGCCCGGGACTGCGGCGGCACGGGGCGTCTTGAGGCAATCGTCCGCCAGGGTCTCCGGCGGTTGGTTGCATCGCTCCCCCAGGATCCAAAGCGCGCCGCCACCGCTGGGCGCGGCGCTTATCCTCCGAGCGCGATGACGACAACCACCACCGCCGTGCCCAGGCCGACCATCATGATGCCGGTCTTCCAGCTGCCATAGCCGGCGTAGCGGCCAAGGGCGAGCCCGCCCAGGAACAGCATCGCCAGGGCGGTGGCGCGTGACACGAACAAGGCGGTGCCGGCGTCCGGGATAAAAACGAAGGGCAGGGCGACAGGAAAGGTCGAGGCCACCACGATCAGGAAAACACCCAAGGCGGCAAGCCAGTCGTCGCGCTTCAGCCGGGGTCGGGTCGGCAAGTCGGTCAGTGCGAGGATCCGCGCGTGCATGGCATCGATCTCGGTCGTCGTAATCAACTGTGCAAGGGGCGTGGACAAGGCGCCCCGGAGCAGCTTGCGGCCGACCACCGGGTCTGCGCCGCGGACCGAGCGCGTCAGCGTGAGCAGTCGACCGCGATCGGCGATGGTTCGCACCAGGTACATGACAGCATCGACCAGGCCCCAGGCCAGGTTGCACCCCAGGGCGGCGACCAGCATGGCCTGGATTTCCTCGCGCTCGGCCGTGGCCATGGACACCACGCCGACGAAGGTCAACGCCATGAACAGGCCGAAGATCATCTCCGACACCCGGTCCACCGGGTTGAGCAGCGGCTCGCGAACCACTTGCTCGATCTGCGGTAGCTGGCGCATGGTGGCCCTTATGCTGCAGCGGGCCCGCGCGCCGCGAAGGCGGCGACTGCCTGTTCGACCGTGAAGAACATCCGCTCGCGCCCCAGGCGTTCGGCCAGCGGCGTGCGCCGCACCATTTCCAGTGCCTCGGGGCTGAGCGCGGCCAGCCAAAGCTCCCGCCCCTGGTCACGCTGCTTCTCCTCCCCCTCGACCAGCATCTTGAGCGCGGTGTATTCGAAACCCGGGACCGCGGAACAGTCGAGCAGAATCACCTTCGGGTCGGCGGCCTTGGCCAGGGCCTGTAATTTTCCCCCGACATTCGCGGCATTGCCGAAGTAGAGGCGGTCCTCGGGACGGGCGATCAGCAGGCCTGGAATCGCCTCGTCCTCCGGGTGCTCGGGCGAGCGCGGCCGGAACACGTTGGTGCCGGGTTTGCGGCGCAGCTCATGGACCCGCGGGTCGTAGGCGAGGTACATGAGTCCCAGCAGCGAGAGCACGATGGCGACCAGGATGCCCTTGAGCGTGCCCAGCACCATCACGCCGAGGCAGGCCACCAGGGCCCAGCGGAACTCCATGGTGCGTACGCGCCGGATGGCCGCCATCTCCGCCGGGTTCACCAGCCCGATCGAGTAGGCAATCACGACGGCCGCCAGCGTGGCATGCGGCATCAGGGCTAGCACCGGCGCCAGGAACAGCAAGGTCGCGAAGGCCACCGCCGCGACCACCAGCGAGGCGGCCTGGGTCTGCGTCCCGGCGTTGCGGCTCACTGCCGTCTGCGAGGTGCCGCCGCCCGCAGGCATCGAACCGATGAAGGCGCCCGCGGCATTCGCGGCGCCGATGGCCAGTAGTTCGCGGTTCGCATCTATGGGCGGGTCGGTAGGCCGCACGAAGGCGCGTCCGGCCGCGATCGACTCGGTGAAGGAGATCAGGGCGATGCCGGCGGCTGCCGGCCACATCGCCTCGAACAGGGCCGGTTGCGGCAACTGAGGCACCGGGAAGCCGCCCTGGATCGAACCCACCACGCTTACGCCGACCGCTTCCAGCCCGATGATGGCCGAGGCAGCGATGCCCAGGGCCACGGCGAGCAGCGGCGCTGGCGTTTTTGGCATAAAGCGCTTGGCGAAGAAGATGACGGCGAGGGTTCCCAGGGCGACCGCGAGGGTGATCCACGACAGCTCCGGGGCCTGCATGAAGATCGAAACCAGGTCGCGGAAGAAGCCTTCCTTGTGGATGTGGATGCCAAGCAGCTTGGGTAACTGGTCGACCACGATGACCAAGCCCACGCCGGCCTTGAATCCGGTCAGCACCGGCTCGGAGATGAAGTTGGCCAGGAATCCCATTCTCAGGACGCGCGCGGCAATCAGCATCAATCCGACCAGCACCGAAAGCGTTGCCGCGGCAGTGAGCGGATCGAGCCCGGGGTCGTTGCGCAGCGCTTCGCCGATCGCCGTTGCGCACAGGATCGCAATCGGCGTGGTGGTGCTGACGGAAAGCAGGCGCGAAGTGCCCAGGACCGCGTACACGGCCATCGGCACCAGAGCGGCGAACAGGCCGGCCTGC
>JBFZDU010000435.1:0-2638 GCA_041307205.1 Gammaproteobacteria bacterium
CCGTGTAGCGGGTGATCCCCGCCAAGAGCCGCGGCGGGCGATGGCGCGCGATTCGGGCATCCAGGTTGGCGAGCTGGGTGCGCTGCTTGTCGGTGTCGGCCGTCAGGCGCGCGCGGCTGGCGCGCGCCTCTACCACCCGGCCGGTCGCCAGCAGGTCCTGGGTGTAGTTCAGGCGGGTCTCGAAGTCGTCCTGCTCTGCCAGCAACTCGCGGTACAAGGGTTGCGAGGTGCGGGAATCGCCGCGCCAACTCGCGGCATTCGCCTTGACCTGGCGCGCGGCACGGTTGCCGGGGTCCTGACTCAGGACCCGGTCGGCCTGTAGGCCCGCCTCCACCAACAGTCCCCGCCAGGACAGGTAGCGCGCCAGGTTCAGCCGGGCTTCGAGGTTGTCCGGCTGCTCCGCCAGGACGTCGCGCAAGGCGGCAATGGCCCGTTCGAGGCGGCCCGCCCACGCCAGATGCTGCGCCAGGCGCAGCCGTTCGTTTGCCGGCAAGCGCGCCGCGCCACGGTTAAGCGCCTGTTCGAAGGCGTCAGCCGCACGGTTGAGTTCGCTGCGGCGCAGCAGATCGTCGCCGGCCTGCAGGTACAGTGGCGCCAGCACCGCGTCGTCCGCGCCGGCCTCGAGTGCCTGTTGCAGTGCGGTCGCGGCGTCGTCTGCGGTTGCGGCGGGGGGAAGCAGCAGCATTCCGAGCACTGCCAGGGGACACAGCTGCCGCAGGCGGCCCAGGCCGAGGTGTCTGATGCGCGGACTCGAGGGATGCATGGGACGCTCGCTGTGTGCAGTGATCGGGTGGGGCTGCCGCCCCGTTGTACGTCAGCGGCCGACTGGCCGGGGTTTTGACGGCCCACGGCGCCCCGTCACACCAACGGCAGGCGACGCGCATCCGTCGCTGGCTGCGGTCGGCTCGCAGTGTCTGCCGTTTATGTGAAGTAAGTTCACCAATTGCTAATGTGCCATTGACACTGCCCCTGCAGAAAGGGAGACTTTCCCACGCATTTACCAGGTATTCCAAGGTTTTCCCGGCCCCCCACGGCAAAGCGGGTCCGCATCATCGGCCCCGGGGACCATTGCGGCGACAACTATATTCAACGAGCCACGGAGGGTCGCTATGGGAGAGAGCTAGGCATGTTCGAGTCCGTACCCGGGCACCGGCCCTTGGCCGATGCCGACGCTGCGTCTGCGCGTTCCGCTCCGACAGCGGCCCGACACCCTGAAGTCCAGGCGCTGGACCGGCAGCCTAGCCAGCGGTTCGAACGCTGGTTGACCCTGTCCGGCATCGCTTTCACCCTGACCGCCAGCCTGTTTGTGACGCTCGAACTGGGCGCCCTGTGGATCGACCAGGCACGCGCCGGCCGCTGGGGTGAGTTGGTCGCCCACAGCCTGTTTCTGCTGATCGTCGCCTCCCTGGTATACGGCGGCCTGGTCTACCAGTTCACCCGACTCGGTTACCTCGACCGGCTGCGGGCGCACCGCCCGGCCAGCCGAGACGTGCTGGATACCCTGCATGACCGGGATGCCCCCCGCCTGACCGTCTTGGTCCCGTCCTACAAAGAGGATGAGGGGGTGGTGACCAAGACCCTGCTGTCGGCCGCCCTGCAGGATTATCCGAAGCGCCGGGTGGTGTTGCTGATCGATGATCCGCCTCGGCCCGGTGACCGCCAGGACGCCGCCGCGCTGGCCGCAACCCGCGCCCTGCCCGGACGGCTGACGGCCGAATTGCGCGCCCGCGCCGACTTCTTCGCTGCCCGGCTCGCGTCCCTGCAGGCCCGGGTCGCGGCCGGGCCATTGAACCTCACCCTGGAGCGGGCGCGCCTGATCACGCTGCATCTGCACGCCGCCACCTGGTTCAAGGACCAGATCGCGGCGCTGCCCGTGCAGGACCATGTCGACACCCTGTTCATCGAACGGGTCCTGGCTGCGCACCGGGCCGACCTGTTGCAGCGCGCCGAGACCCTGCGCCAGGGCGACAACCCGGACCTGGCGCTGCTGTTGCGCCAGCATCGGCGGCTGCACGCCCTGTTCGACGTGGAGATCACCAGCTTCGAACGCAAGCGCTACGTCAACCTCTCCCACGAGCCGAACAAGGCGATGAACCTCAACAGTTACATCGATCTGGTCGGCAAGCGGCTGCGTGAGCAAGCGACGCCCGCGGGCTTGCAGCTGGTCGAGGCTGGTGCCGGTCGGGCCGACCTCGAGGTCCCGGACACTGACTACTTCGTCACCCTGGATGCGGACAGCATCATCTCGCCCGACTACGCGTCGCGCCTGATCCACCTGATGGAGCAGCCCGAGCACGCGCGCACGGCGGTTGCCCAGACCCCGTACAGCGCCATCCCCGGGGCGCCGGGGGCGCTGGAACGGGTGGCCGGCGCCACCACCGATATCCAGTACATCATCCACCAGGGGTTCACCCACTACGACGCCACCTACTGGGTGGGTGCCAATGCGCTGCTGCGCAAGGCGGCACTGGCGGACATCGCGGTGCAGGAAACCGAGCGCGGCTACCCGGTCATGCGCTACATCCAGGACCGCACCGTGATCGAAGACACCGAGTCCAGCGTCGACCTGGTGGACCGGGGTTGGAAGCTCTACAACTACCCCGAACGCCTGGCTTACTCGGCCACCCCGCCCGACTTC
>JBFZDU010000436.1:0-3259 GCA_041307205.1 Gammaproteobacteria bacterium
GACGATCCACTCGTAGATCGCCCGGGCCTTGTCGAGGTCGGTCTTGGCGCCCCGGGTGATTTCGGCCGCGGTTTTCCTGACGATGCCGTCGGTCGGCAGCAGCTTGGTAGCCTGGGTGTAGAGCGTGCGCGTGGCGGGGTCGAGCGGCGCGACCTTGCCGGGCTGGCTGAGGTCGATGGCGCGATCACGCGTGGCGAAGCGGCTCACGACCTCGAGCACAGGCGCGGCCTCGCTGGCATCCCAGCGGGCGGCGAGCATGCGGGCGCCATAGACCGGATCGCGCCATTCCTGCGCGCTGGCGGCGTTGCCCTGCCACACGTTGCCCATGGGGCGGATCCACGCGGCCTCCTCCACCGAGGGCAGCGGTAGCCAGACCTGCGTCGCGCCGTTGACGACGGGCTCGACGCGGGTGGTGACCTCGAACACCCGCCAGCCGTGGGCAGGCTTGGGATCGAAGGCCGGGTCGGCCGCGACAGCGAAGCGGCCAATGCCAAGGCCGGCGGCGGTCAGGGCGGTAGTTTTCATAAAAGTACGACGGTCCATCGGGTATTCCTCCATTTCAATCAACTGCCGCGGTGCGGAAGCCACCGCGGCTTACATGCCTCCGGAGAGGCGGCTTTACGCGCCCAGTCGACTCAGAGTCGAAAGCTGGGCAGCGAATTCGGGTTCCTCGGCGGAAGCGAGGCAGCGCAGGTCGAGCAGCAGGGCGCCATCCTCGATGCGGCCGATGACAGGACGGGGCAAGCTACGCAGCGCGGCCTCGATGCGATTGAGCACGCCGCTTTTCCTGCCTTGCGGACGGATCGCGAAGCCAGCCGACGGCAGGCGGTCGACCGGCAGCGAACCGGAGCCGATCTGCGACTGCAGCGGGACGATCTCCACGCTCACGGGCAGCAAGGCCAACGCGCCTTGCAGGGCGGGCAGCAGACGTTCCGCCGCCGCCCGCATCTGGGTTTCGGGGCGGGTCAGCAGATGCAGCGCGGTCAGGCGTTCGTGCAGGCGATCCGGGCCGCGGTAGAGGCGCAGCACGGCTTCGAGGGCGGCCAGGGTGATCTTGCCGACGCGCAGCGCACGCTTCAGCGGATTCTTCTTGATCCGGGCGATCAGCGCCTTGCTGCCGACCAGCAGGCCGGCCTGCGGGCCGCCGAGCAGCTTGTCGCCGGAGAAGGTCACCAGGTCGGCGCCGGCGGCGATGTTCTCGCGCGGCGTCGGTTCGTGCGGCAGGCCCCAGCGTTCGAGGTCGGTGAGCGTGCCGGAGCCGAGATCGACGACGAAGGGCAGGCCGTGCGCATGCGCAAGCGTGGCCAGCTCGCTCTCGGGCACGGCATGGGTGAAGCCCTGGATCGCGTAGTTGCTGGCATGGATTTTCATCAGCATGGCCGTGCGCGGCGTCAGGGCCTCGTCGAAATCCTTCAGGTGGGTGCGGTTGGTGGTGCCGACTTCAACGAGTTTCGCGCCGGCGCGCTTCATGATGTCGGGCACACGGAAGGCGCCGCCGATCTCGATCAGTTCGCCGCGTGAAACGATCACTTCCTTCTTCAGCGCCAGCGTGTTGAGCAGCAGAAAGACGGCGGCGGCATTGTTGTTGACGACGGTGGCGGCTTCGGCGCCGGTGAGTTCGCACAGCAGCTCGCTGACGATGTCGTCGCGGTCGCCGCGTCCGCCGGTGTCGATGTCGTATTCGAGGGCGCAGGGGCTGCGGGCGGCTGCGGCCATGGCCGCGATGGCTTCTTCGGGCAGGGGCGCGCGGCCGAGGTTGGTGTGCAGCACCGTGCCGGTGAGGTTGAAGACCGGGCGAAGTCTTGGGGTGCCCTGTGCCGTTGCGCCGGCGCCCACGGTTGCGATCAGGCTCGCGGCGTCGGGGAGCGGCTTGCCGGCGCGGGCCGCCTCGCGCGCGTCGGCGAGGGCCGTGCGGACAAGTTGCGTGATGACCGCGCGGCCGTGGATGTCGATCAGGGCGGCGACTGCCAGGTCTGAAAGCAGGCGGTCGACGGAGGGAAGCTGTGAGAGTGAATTCATGATTTCACCCGACCGGGCAGAAATAGAGAATGACTGGATTCTAGTCCCGACTGCGAGACATTTCCGTGAACTGCTTTCAGAAACTGCGCGCTGCCCGTCAGGCGCGCCCGCGATCAGGCCATCCTGTCCCGCGTACAAAACAAAAAACCCCGCCACGCGGGCGGGGTTTCGGAACGCGGGCTATGGCTATACCCGGCTATTCCGCCTACTCCATCGAAGGGTTCCAAACCTTCCAGACATTGCCGACCAGATCGGGCCCTGGCTTGAGCGTCGCCTTGCCCGGTTCCCAGCCCGCAGGGGTGGCTTCCTTGCCGCCCGTCGCACGGATGTGCTGGAAGGCCTGGAACTGGCGCACCGTCTCGGCGAGCTTGCGCCCGACCGGCGGGGTCATCACCTCCATGGCCTGGATCACGCCATCCGGATCGATGATGAAGCGACCGCGCATCTCGATTCCCTGGGTTTCATCCCAGACGCCGTATGCGCGTCCGACGTTGCCCGCCTGGTCCGAGACCATGTGGAAGCGAACGCCGCCATCGACCATCTTGCTCAACTCGTTGTCGTTCCACATCTTGTGGACAAAGTGGCTGTCCACGCTGACCGACAAGACCTCTACGCCCATTTCCTGCAGAGCATCATACTGTGCCGCGACCGCGGACACTTCTGTTGCTCAAACGAAGGTGAAGTCACCGGGATAGAAGCAGAGCATCACCCATTTGCCAAGATAGTCGGACATCTTGATGTTGGTGAAGCCGCCCCGGTAATAGGCTGGCGCGCTGAAATCGGGGGCTTTTTGCCCGACACGTGCAGTCATTTTGCTTGCCTCATGTTTTGGTGTGGGTTGGGATTGCGGCTGTGCTTCCTGCGGCGTGTCATCGACAACCGATCCCGACACCCGCGCACATCCTATGGGTTGTTCTTCCATGCTGACTCCTTTTGATTCGGCAATAACATCGCCACTTCATGTATATGCACTGAGCGGACTCGCGTCAAGACAACTCCCATCAATGTCGGCGTCGCAGTGTCGGGGGGCCGTCAATCTCCTCAGTTTCTGAGTACCGCTAATCACGCGGTGGGGCGAACGCTTCGACACTGGCCGCACCGTGTGCGTACTCCTCGTGCCAGCCTGCCCGTACCGGCATAGCCGCGTAAAGTTCCCGCCGCTGCGCCTCCAGCAGCTCCCTGGGCCGGCCCATGAAGTCGGCGGCGCAAACAACCCGCTTGCCCACCTCCGACGAAAGGT
>JBFZDU010000437.1:0-3417 GCA_041307205.1 Gammaproteobacteria bacterium
TCGATCTTATCCCTGATGGTGGCCACCACCTGGGCACTCTCGGTCGCCGCCTGCTCACCGGCAAGCTGGTCGGCCAGGGCCTGTTCGCGCGCCGCCCGTTCGGCATCGGCCTTGCGTTTGGCCTCGGCCGCGGCCTTGCGTTTGGACTCTTCCGCGGCCTTCTTCTTGGCTTCGGCCTCGGCCTGCTGCTTGGCTGCCGCCTCGGCCTTGCGCTTGGCTGCGTCCTCGGCCTTACGCCGGTTTTCTTCGACCTGGCGCTGCTTTTCCAGCTCGGCCAGGCGCTTCTTCTCCGTCTCCTGCTTCTGTCGCAGGGCTTCTTCCTGTTTCTTGAGTTCGGCGAGGCGCTGTTTGTCCTGCTCGGCCTGCTTGCGCGCCAGTTCGCGCTGCCTGGCCTCGTCCGCCTCCTTGGCCTTGCGCTGCTTTTCCAACTCGGCCAGGCGGTTTTTCTCTTCCTCGCGGCGTTGCTGCAGCTTGGCCAGTTCCTGTTCGGCCTGCTGCCGCGCCGCTTGGGCGGCGGTCTGCTTTTGCTCCTGCTCGGCCTTCAGTTTATCGACCTGGGCAGCGAGCTTGCCCTCATCCACCACGCGCGCCTGCACCACCTGGACATTGCTGACCACGGGTTCCGGCGCCTTGCGCCAGTCCACCCCGACCACCAGGAAGGCCACGATCAACACGTGCATGAGCACGGCCAGTAAGCCCGCCAGCGGATTGCGTCGCAGGATGCTGAACACGGGGCGCGGCCTCAGTCTTCCGGTGGCTGGGTGATCAGGCCGACACTGGGGGCACCGGCGACCTGCAGCAACACCATGGCCTCGACCACCCGGCCGTAATCCACTGCGCGATCGCCTTTCACCAACACTGGGATACCCTCATTGAGCCGGATGATCGCACCGGCGTGGTGCACCAACTCGTCCGCCGTCACCGGCTGGGTGCGGTCGTCGTCATAGGTGATGAAGAAATTGCCTTCGGGATCGACACTGACCACCAGGGGGCGCTTGGCGTCTTCCTCCATCGGCTTGGCGTCGGCCTGCGGCAGGTCGACCTTGACGCCCTGGGTGAGCAGCGGGGCGGTGATCATGAAGATCACCAGCAACACCAGCATCACGTCGATGTAGGGTACGACGTTGATTTCGGCCATGGGCTTGCGGCGCTGGCCGCGGTGACGCGCCACGTTCAGGCCCCGCGCCGGCGGCTGCCCGCATGGGCCTGGCGCTGCAGAATATTGGAGAACTCCTCCATGAAGTCGTCGTAACGACCCTCGATGCGCTCGGCCGAATTGGCGTACTTGTTGTACGCAACCACCGCCGGGATGGCCGCGAACAGCCCCATGGCCGTGGCGATCAGCGCCTCCGCGATCCCCGGCGCCACCAGGTTCAGGGTCGCCTGCTTGACGTTACCGAGCGCGTGAAAGGCGTTCATGATGCCCCATACGGTGCCGAACAGGCCGACATAGGGACTGGTGGAGCCGACCGTGGCGAGAAACGACAGGTAGGTCTCCAGTCGGTCCATCTCGCGGCTCAGGGCCACCCGCATGGCCCGGCGCGCGCCCTCGACCAGGGCCATCGGATCCATGCCGGGGTTCTCGCGCAGCCGCGCGAACTCGCGAAACCCGGCGTGAAACACCGCGCTCAGGCCCCGTACCGTCTCCTTGTCCCGATCCACGCTGCGATACAGATCGCCCAGATCGATGCCGGACCAGAAGCGGCCTTCGAAGGCCTCTGCCTCCTGCTGTGCCTTCTTCAGCACCCGGGCGCGATCGAAGATCATGGTCCAGGACGCGACCGAGGCCAGCACCAGGGTGGCCATGACCAACTGCACCAGCGGGCTGGCCCCGAGCACCAGCTGGAGGAAACTCAGATCAGACGACATCAGACAAGCTCTCCTGGATGGCCGCGGGCAGCGGCACGGGTCGAAAACTCGCCGCATCGAGGCAGGCGATGCGGACCAGCCCGCGGCTGAGCAGTTCGCCGTCGGGTTGCCGCCGGATCTCCTGCTCGAACGTCAGACTGGCGCGGCCCTGCTCGGCCACCCGCGCCAGCACCGTCAACGCATCATTGAACCGTGCCGGCTTGAGGTAGTCCACTTCGACCCGGCGCACGGCGAATACCACCCCGGGGTCGCGCAGCAGCACGTCCTGCTCGAAGCCCAGGGCGCGCAGCCACTCGGTGCGGGCCCGCTCCATGAACTTCAGATAATTGGCGTAGTACACCACGCCCCCGGCGTCGGTATCTTCGTAGTACACCCGGACGGGAAACTGAAACCTGTTCAAGAAAAATCCCCGGATGAGAGCCGGAACATGGGCGGAAGTTCAATCGTCCACAGCGGGATCGTGAAACAGGTCCGCTCCGCCGGGCTGCGGTCGCGGTACCAGGCCGAAGTGCGCGTAGGCAGCCCGCGTCGCCACCCGGCCGCGCGGTGAACGCATCAGGAACCCCTGCTGGATCAGGTAGGGTTCAAGCACATCCTCGATGGTGCCGCGTTCCTCGCCGATCGCCGCCGCCAGATTCTCCACACCCACCGGGCCGCCGTCGAATTTTTCGATGATCGCCAGCAGCAGCCGCCGGTCCATGTGATCGAAACCGTTGGCATCCACCTTGAGCATGCCGAGCGCCGCATCCGCCACCGCCACGCTGACCCGGCCGCTGGCCTTGACCTGGGCATAGTCGCGCACCCGGCGCAGCAGCCGGTTGGCGATGCGCGGGGTGCCGCGCGAGCGGCGGGCGATCTCCATGGCGCCGTCCTCGTCCATCTCGATATTCAGGATGCGCGCCGACCGCCGCACGATGCGCGCCAACTCGGCATGACTGTAGAACTCCAGGCGCTGCACTATGCCGAAACGGTCACGCAGCGGCGAGGTCAGCAAGCCCGCGCGGGTGGTCGCCCCGACCAGGGTGAAGGGCGGGACCTCCACCTTGATGGAACGCGCCGCCGGCCCCTCGCCGATCATGATGTCGAGCTGGTAGTCCTCCATGGCGGGGTAGAGGATCTCCTCTACCACCGGGCTGAGGCGATGGATCTCGTCGACGAACAGGACGTCGCGCGGTTCGAGGTTGGTCAGCAGGGCCGCCAGGTCGCCCGCCTTCTCCAGCACCGGCCCCGAGGTCTGGCGCAGCGCGACACCCATCTCGTTGGCGATAACGTGGGCCAACGTGGTCTTGCCCAGACCCGGCGGCCCGAAGATCAGCACATGATCCAGCGCCTCGCCCCGCGCGCGCGCCGCCGGGATGAAGATCTCCATTTGCTCGCGCACCGCCGGCTGGCCGACATAGTCCGCCAGGGTCCTGGGCCGGATCGCGCGGTCCATGGCCAGGTCATCGGAAACGGCGGCGGGGTCGATCAGGCGGTCCGGACCGGTCATGACTTGCTGGCCGCCGCGCCCTGCAGCGCGGCCCGGATGATGTCCTCGGTCGCCATGCC